>CAZSLN010000021.1:24807-32908 GCA_964607645.1 uncultured Anaerolinea sp. | reverse complement strand
TACGTTTCAAAAATGGAGTCGACCCTCAACGCCTTCGAGCAAAATCGAAAAACGGAATACGAACTAAAGCTCTATAAAGCAACGGAAGGTAGTAACCCGACTACCACAAGCTTCACCTCCACCGCAAAAGTAATTGTAAGAATTTTTATCGATAAGAATACTGACGGAATTCAGCAACCGGATGAAGCAGTAGATAATGTTAAGGTCGATATGCTTTTGTCAAATGGCGTGATTGAATCCAAATATAGTGAAAATGGCATGGTTGAGTTTGACCTTACCGGCAAAACTACCGGCCTGATTGCCAAGTTTACCTTGCCTGGGTTATACCGTACAGCGACCTATCTCATTCCTGCAAGCGGAGAAATTCCGATCACTTTTGTATTTATTCCAGCCATTAACCCAACATCTACTCCTTAGAATGTGACATATGCCAGAAGATAAACTTCCTCCAAATAATGATGATTCATCTTTCGATGAGTTTCTCAAACGCTTATCGCAAGAAAGTGCAGAAGACGACTTAACCGATATTAAACCGCCTTCCGCTCAACCTGAATCGAAAGCGGATAGCGCTATTGATTCGCTTCGTGACCTCATAAGGGAAGAGAAGCCAGCCTTAGAAAATGAGGATCAATCAGAAGATACTGATTTTGAATCCTTTTTGAGGAATCTACAATCAAAAAATTCTGAAGGGTCTTCGGATGAATCGGATCAATTAGATGCGAGATTGAACTCCTTCAAAAGTGATATCGACCAAGAAAAAGCATCTGAGACTTCAGATAGCAAGATTTCGTCATCTGAACCAGATATGTTAGGAACTTTAGTTAAGGATTACACCCAAAACGAGATCGACTCAACATCCAATTCAGAGAAGCAAAAGAATTTTTCGGATGGACCTTTTTTGGGTGGTGTGAATTCGGCGCTCATGTCAGAACCCACTATGGAATCTATCTTTGGATCACATGATAGCGAAGACGATTCCGAACCTTGGGAAAAAGCCGAAAGCCGGTTATCTGACCTTCAGCAAAACTTCAAAGTTGAGATCTCAGAAAAAGAGTTAACCCCAATTAAGCCAAGGTTTATGGAAATACTTAATTCCGATGAAGGTAGTTCAAACCCGGTCGTTCGGCAGATTTACCTCCTCTTGGGCTTAGTGATCGTTGCTCTGTTGGGCCTGATCGTTTTTTTTCTAATCAATCCCATCAATAATTCCGAAAACCCACGCATTCCGTTGAGCGAGCCAATTTCAACACCGTACCCTATTGGCTTGGTAATGTTCACAAAAACGACGAATCTCGAAATTGGACAAGCAGTAGATTCAGTATGGACGCCAATCGCCGCCGAATGGTTATTGGATACTGAGATCTGTCGGGTCATTTCGCTTCCAGTAGAACAAGCACCAACAGATATGAGCGCGGTAGCCCTCGTTGGTACAGGAATTCAATTGAATATAAGCAACGGCGATACAATTCCGTATGTAATCAAGGAAGTAAAAACCTTGACATGGGAAAAATTCACTGATTACGCAAAATCCGCCGTACCGTCCATCGTAATTGGCTATAAATCCGAAACACTTGACGAAGTACTCGTTTTGTACGCTGAACCGATAAAATAACCTAGCCCAGTTTTTTTCCCAAATCAGCTCAGCTTCCTTCGAGAATACTACCGGGAGCTTTCCATTTGCCATTGATCAATTGTTGAATTTTTCCATCTGGCATAACGATCGTTTTCTTATAATTTGCGAAATCTTCTCTTCCATACCGAGTTAATTCCTCGCCAGTTCCATCCATTACACGCATTTCGGTAAATGGGTTGAAAGTAAGACCAACCTCATCAATTTTATCGAATAGAGCATCGAACAGGGCTTGATCCATTTGCTCCGTCATTTCGAAAGCAATATTATTGACACCATTTGGTAAGCAGTTCGCTAAATATTTTTGAACAGTCTGGTAATTGGTATTGGTTACCTCAAAAACAATTTTGAAAAACAAGTTTTTCTCGCTAATTGCCTTGAATAAAGCCCAATCAGGAGTGCTGCCCGCGGCTACCACCACAGATAGATGGTCTAACCCATTCGCGATCAGAGTCGATACCTTCTCTACGGTGAGGGCGGTTTGTAAGCTCACCAAGCCCATCACTACACCCAGCTCTTCTGAGTAGGCGATCAAATCATTTACATCCGAACGGAGCAATGGGTCTCCGCCGACCAACACAAAATGTGGAATCCCCGCTTCAATCGACCTCGCAAGGATCTTTTTCCATTGCGCCAAATCCAATTCGGTTTGTTCCTTGTTGTCTTTTTCTGAATTCCTGAACGTAAGGTAACAATCCAATTTAACCGGCACCCCATCAATATCTTGGTGGCTATCAATCGTAATACCAGAGATGGAAGATTCAGGGTTCGCGTCTACACGGCCAAGTAAGGCTTCGATTTCGTTGATCAGAATCTCGTAATCCAATAGAATTTCTTTTTTCTCTGCCCGATATTTAGATTGCATAAACGCGACTACGTCATCACCATATTTCCCTTGAATAAAATGGTAAACATATTCGGTAGAAGTTTGGTTTAGAAAAAGCAAGGTAGATGCGTTTACAACCAATCGCCCCAACCCGTTTTCGTCTACCCTGAGAAGTAATTTATAGGGTAAATTCTCTTTGGTATAGCAATTACTAGAATAACTACCAGCCTTAATTATTGTTGCTGGTTTTAGGGTGTTTTTGATGGTATTTAGAAGGTCCATAAAGGTTTATCCTATTTGAACAGGTTACTTTAGAACGTTTAGGTCAATTGGGCGCAGGCTAATGCCTGTTGTTGCATCGTTTTCTAATGGGCAGCCACCACCGCATTCTGAGAACAAACCGCAACCATCACACTTATCCGGAACCGTTTTGCGTTCACGCAAGGATACGCATAATGGGTTGTTCCAGATCGCAGGCCAAGCATCGCGTAGCAGATTTCCTACAGGTTCGTAATACGACTGGCAAGGCAAAACATCGCCATTTGGTTCAACACACATATTGTAAAGAGCGGCTGTGCAACCTTTTACTCCTAGGTTTGAACTTGTTGGATCGAAACCGCAATATTGGGTTGGGGTATACCAAATCAAGCGTTGCTCATTCCTTATCGTTTTTTCCGTTGCCATTGCTAAGATCGGTTCAAGTTCATACGAGTGCAAGCCGCTGCCAACTGTCTTCCCCTGACCTGAATAAATGAGCGCGTTCAAACCGATTGTAGGTACACCAATTTCGGCGAGAAAATCGAGTGTCGCTGGGATGGTATCCACGTTATCACGCAACATTGTTGTGTTGGTCATTACGTACAATCGGGTGGCCAGGGCATTTTTCAATCCAAGTATGGTTTGATCGAACGCGATAGCGTCCACCATCATGTTATGAACATCAGCCTCATTCGATTCAACCGTTATTTGAATGTGATCTAAGCCCGCCGCAACCAAGCTATCTACATACTCTTTCGAGATCAGCCTGCGGGCATTTGTATTCATACCGGTAATAAAACCGATCTTGCTGGCATAAGCGATCAATTCTATTAGATCAGTTCGCAGGGTAGGTTCGCCACCTGTAAACACCAAATGCGGAATGCCTAAGGTCCAAACAGTATCAATGACCTTCTTCCATTCCCCGGTACTCAACTCGGGGAAGTTGCGTTCTCTGGCATTATAGCAGTGGTGGCAATCATTATTACAACGATACGTAACCGCCAGATCCATTCGGTATGGAGCGTTGGGGCGGGATTGGAATGGAGCTAAGCTTTCAACCTCCAGCGTATGAATAGGGCAGACATCACTATCGTACAAAAGGCTATTGATCTGATAACTGGTCTGAACAAAATCATCCTCAAGATCTGCCGCCTTGACATTAAATTGCCTCCGGATCGCCTTTTTGATGGTCGATGCATCTTGTTTTTGCAAGATTCCACGGGCGATGAGAGTAGCAGTAGGGTTTAGGTGATAAACAGAATTAGCATTAATGAACATTGTGCCGTTCCCGTTTTCATCGATCCGTAAATGAACTTGGCTTGAGCCGCCATCATAATTGACTCTATAGGAGGTGATACGATTCATTGGTAAGACAGCAGTCCCACTCGCTAACCAATCTAAGGCTGGCAGGTTCTGTTTAACCCTCGCAAATAATTCCCCGATCATCGACCACCACCGGCACAGGCACAAGCGCACCCAGCACAAGCGCAGGCACACGCACAACTGCCTCCGCCACCACTGCGCCTTCCTGATGAGGTAGCGACAGGTACAGGGTTGGTAACATTGGTAATATTACCTGTGAACTCGTTGATATTGCCAACTAACTGCCCGGAGAAATTCTCAACGCCAGAGACCATCGAAGCGGCAAAATCTGCCCCTGGCAACTGAACCCGACCCGAACCACTTGAAGAAGGTATCCCGCTGCTGGTTGGAATGCTGCTTTGCCCAGAGGAGGTGGACGGGCTGTAATGGCCATACCATTGTGGTAATAAAACCGGCCCAGTAAATGTACGGCGGGAACGATCTTCAAAATCTCGGTCAGCCATAGTCCATTCCAAAGATTCTTCATTGAGAATGGGAGTTATGTCCGGAGTTTTGGCTTCTGCTACCTGCGTCCATGCCTTCTCTATGATCGATTGGTAATAAGCCACAGTTTCTTTCTTGCTGAAGCCTTTCATTTTTTCGGTCACACTTTTTACTAAATCTACAAACATTTTTTGCAAGGCAATTTTTCGTTTGCCCATATCAGCGACCATCGATTCGACAAACTGCTTCTCATACTCATTTAGATCAGCTGGTAATACTTCCGCTTTTTTAACTTGTAATGGCTTCTCTCGAAGTACCTCCATCGCACCTTTTTTTGAGACTCCAAACAAAATCATCGTCAACACTTTATCAAGAGGTACACCTAACAGGATTGCTGCTTCAACCGCGGTGAGACCTCGTTTTATCCCTTGACCTTCGGTAGATATAGTTGGTTTGATATATTCCAATTTTCGTTTTCGCGCCTGGGTAATAGCTCTCACTGGCAAAATCACAAAGAAAAGAAGGAAGAAACCCGCTGGTAAAACACACGGAAGAACACCAACAATGAAACCAATTACAGCGTCAAACCAAGTAAATGTAGTAATTGCATCCGCAGGGACCACCCTTTTCGGGAAGGATATACCAAATTGATACTGTGTTGAGCCATTGGCGGAAGGATCAAACCACGTGTAGGTTATTCCCGTTTGCGTGTCCACCATCGCGGGTTCTTGCGGACCATTCCAACTGCTTGAAGGGATATGGTAGATCGATTCTTCAGGTAAAACCGCTACCGGGAAATGAAATACGACCGTTAGGTTGGTAGGGCCATAAACAAAATCGGAGCTGAAGTAGGTTGTACCAAATTCGCTGCTAGCATAATCACTTTTTTCGGTATCCTCGTAGATCATCCCTGTGATGCCATCAGCCCGTACATGCACCACGCCAACATCCGTGATGGCGTATTGGCCAAGCTCCACCGCAAACCCTGATCCACCGTCACCTTGGTAATCCGATGAAACACCAACAGGGTTGCCATTAACATCAGCGGTGATATTGTTTAGATCAAAATTGCTGTTAGGCATACCAACATCCACAAAATCAATCGCGCTTGCACCCGAGTCATTTTTAAAGGTGAAATAATACTCCACGGATACGGTTCCATCTTCGTTAACATAATAATGAACTAATTCATCTGTTAATTGGAAGGAGTAGCTTTGAGCATTTACCCCCGCAGTAAAAATACTTAGGGCAAAAACAAGAATTAGCCCAATCAATAAAATTTTTTGTGAAATTTGTTTTACCATTTTGGCTCCTCAGATACTTGGTAGCTTGCAGCACACCAAGGGCAAACCACTACAGGAACATTATTTTGGATTTTGATATCAGTCGCGGTGATGGAGCCGCCGCAATTATTGCAGCTAAGCTGATTGATCTTAACTTCGCCCGGTAGATCTACCTGAATGGTTGAGGTGGCGGGTTCACTGGGTGTTTTCATTTGATTTGCCTTGAACAGCCCATACACCGCCGCTGCCAGTACAAGCCCTCCTAGCACCAAAAAACCTAACCCGAAGGAAACCCATCCTGAATTACCATTTTCAGAAGTGGAACCGACTACCAACAACAGACCATAGCTAAAAATGCAAACACCGATCAGGCATATGAAAGCAAGAACACCAAGAGTAACTTTTTTTGACATGATATCTCCAAATAGATTAATTACAGTATAGCTAGTACACTCAAACACGCAATTGACATTTATCAGGATTTGACGTGACGCCCTATCAATTTAATTTTATAATGATTTATATCTGAACGATTAAAAGGATCAGAAAAACGATGAAATTAACCGAACAATACACCAAATGGAAAGAAACCATCTTAAAACGTTCTATCGAAAAATTTCCTGAGAGAAAAGAAACTTTCAAAACTAGCTCAGGTGTTGAAATTCCTCACTTTTTATATCCCTCCTCTGATAACGAAGAATACCTAGGCGAGCTTGGCTTCCCAGGCGAATATCCCTACACCCGTGGAGTTCAGCCTACCATGTACCGTGGTCGCTTCTGGACCATGCGCCAATACTCCGGTTTCTCTACTGCCGAAGAATCGAACAAGCGATATCGCTACCTGCTAAAAGCCGGCCAAACCGGCTTATCCGTAGCCTTCGACCTACCCACACAGATCGGCTATGATGCCGATGACGAAATGTCGCTAGGTGAAGTTGGCAAGGTCGGCGTTTCCATCTCATCGATCGAGGATATGGAAACTCTTTTTAAAGACATCCCACTCGACCAAGTTTCCACCTCTATGACCATAAACGCCCCCGCCGGCGTGTTGCTTGCCATGTACATAGCCGTAGCCAAGCGGCGTGGGATTGAACCATCAAAATTACGCGGAACCATCCAAAACGATATTCTCAAAGAATACATTGCGCGTGGGACCTATATCTACCCACCCACACCCTCTATGAGGCTGATCACCGATATCTTCGCCTATTGTTCCAGTAACATACCCAACTGGAATACCATCTCCATCTCCGGCTATCACATCCGTGAAGCTGGCTCCACCGCCGCGCAAGAAATCGCCTTCACCCTTAGCAATGCTATCGCCTACGTAGAAGCTGCCACAACAACAGGGCTGGAAGTAGACGCCTTCGCACCCCAACTATCCTTCTTCTTCAACGCCCATAACCACTTTTTAGAGGAGGTTGCCAAGTTTAGAGCAGCGCGCCGCCTATGGGCAAAGATCATGAAAGAACGTTTCGGTGCGAATAAAGCCGCCAGCCTGCAATTACGATTTCATACCCAAACCGCCGGCTCTACACTCACCGCGCAGCAACCCGAGAACAACATTGCCCGCGTGACCATACAAGCGCTTTCGGCTGTGATGGGCGGGACACAATCCTTGCACACCAACTCAATGGACGAAGCGTTATGGCTGCCAACGGAAAAATCGGTACGGGTTGCACTGCGCACGCAGCAGATCATCGCCTACGAATCAGGGGTGGCAGATACCATCGACCCATTAGCTGGTTCTTACTTGGTGGAATACCTAACAGATGAATTGGAAAACAAAGCCTTCGATTACATTAAAAAGATCGACGCTCTCGGCGGAGCCATGAAAGCCATCGAGCGCGGCTTTATGCAAGCTGAGATCCAAAACGCCGCCTACCAAGCTCAACTCGATATCGAAAAAACCGAAACGGTGGTAGTGGGTGTAAATAAATTCCATTCCGACGAAACCATCACACTCGAAAAACAAAGCATTGACCCTGCGATCGAATTACAAGCCCGGCAGCGATTGGCGGCTTTACGCTCCAAGCGTGATAACGATGAGGTGAGTATCCTAAGCGAGAGACTAATAAGCTACGCAAAAGGTTCTGAAAACCTGATGCCCCTTTTCATTGAATGCGTAGACAAAAATATGACCCTCGGCGAGATCTGCAACACACTCCGTTCGGTTTGGGGCAATTATCAGCCTACCGAACTCTAACCTCACAAAATTCGGGAGATTTTTCTTGACACAATGTACCCCGTATGATAAAATATTCGTCGCTTAACAAATGACTCCGTGGTGTAGCGGCT
>CAZSLN010000021.1:0-24797 GCA_964607645.1 uncultured Anaerolinea sp. | reverse complement strand
ACCCCGTCGGGGTCGCCTCTGGCGACAAAAAGACCTGGTTTTTCAACCAGGTCTTTTGTTTTAATCAGGGATTGTAGGTTAGTAAAACCTAATAGTCACTACCAACAAGAAAAACGATAGGCGAACGATATTTCAAAGGCCTCATAGGCATATTGTTACAGCACTGGTTATGTCTTTTCAATAGTGAGGCAAATTCCTAAAAACATTCTACCTCGGTCAAAAAACCTTTTTTGATTCTCTCGATGGTTACGCCCATTTGTCCCATTATGTCTTGGGGAATAGGGCCGAATCAACTTAAGCGGGAATCCCAAAGATTCCATCCTCATTTCATCTAATGTCGGGGTCTCACTTCTCTAGTTTTCGCGAATCGTAATAAAAGCCATTATCAGTTTGGACACAATCCATCTTTATGATTTTCTTAGAGAACCAGGTCACCACACCCATCCAAAAAATTGCTCTGAGGCTAACAATTAGTTTATTCGAACCCGCCAATGTATCCAATCCAGCTCTATTCACCAATTGCTGTATGTTGTTCGAAATATATTAACAATACCTAAACTTATTCAAGAAAGAACTAAACTGCAGAAAGTGTTTTTTAGCCTTCCTGATTACTTTCAAACCTAATCTCTACCCATTCGAGGATTTCTTCATCTTGTATCTGGATAAAATCAATTTTGAAATCAGACTTTGTGCAGCGAATCTGTTTTTCAATTCGATGACCGCCAAAATAATGTTCGATCAACTTACCTGATATTTCAGAACCTGTATGCCTGATAGTGCAGCTCCCGTTCTCAAATGGGACGATTCCCAAATGATCTGCTTCTGCGATTCCATCATCCGTCATGGATGCAACAATTACCATAATATTTGTATCAATGATATCTTTGTAAGAACTTATCGCGAGCTTCCCATCAAAGCGGTGTGTTCGCAAGGCAATAAGGACAGTTTTGTCTTCCTCAATACGCTCCCATGATGGAGAAAATCCCGCGCGCAACCCACCACCCCAAGCCGCGCCAACCGGATAAGTATGAAAGAAAGTCTTTTTGCGAAGGATTGAGGAGAGCCCGTTAAACTTGGCTATGATCCGATCTTCGGGCATTTCCCCATTTTCATCCCCATCAAAACAAAGCAAGGATCCAAGTGTGCCTGAAGGAGCGGAATCGAACCATATATCCATAGCAGATGCCCAATCGTAACCAGAGGAACTATATGTAGGCATTCCTAATTCTCCACAAAGGCTGCTGAACAGAACGCGACGATTGGTTTCAAGATCGTAATCACCGATACAATAGACAAGGTCATCAGGGCTATGTAGGTCATAGTGATCAATCAATAGCGGAGATAATCCATAATACATAATCACAAGGTCAGGATTCTCTTCTTTCATTGCCCCCACAATCACTTCAAGCCCTTTTTGAAGAAGGCGCTCTCCCGACCAATTCATGTCCGCTGGCGCCGCCACATCAAGGGATGGCAATTCATAGCCAAAATCAAATTTGATTAGATCCGGATGATAAGTTCGAATAAATTGTTTAGCGCGTTCACTAAGTACTTTTTGAACGATAGTCTGCGTAACATCAAAGATTCCGTAACGCGCTGTTTGATGGTCTAGCCAAAGTGGTTTGCCATCGCTCGTATGTAATAAGTGTGATTCATTCAACCCAAGAAGAAAAGGGTTTTGACAACGAAGAAAGGCAGCCCAGAGGCCAATATAGAATCCTTCTTCGCGGATATTATTCAAAAGTTTAATGAAATTAGGGAATCGATTCTCATCATGTTTGAGTTCGCCATACTGACCTTCCCATTTGTCGTCAATAACAAATGTTTGGGCTTTCAGACCAGATCGTTTAAATTTTTTATAAATATCTAAAACAATATCTTCAGTCAAATCTTGTGGCTTCAAAGCAAAGGTTGATTCAACTCCCCATGTATTATATTGAGAAGCTAGAAGAACCTCTTTCTTTTTTTCAGATGGGTTTTTATTTGTTGTGGTAAATAAAATCTCTCTCTTAAAGATTTGGTAATATTTTCGAATTGCCTCATGGTAATTTTTCCCAAAGGCAATAATTAAATGAATACCAACTTTATCGATTTTGTGTTTCCATATATCACCGCGCAAGTTGAGAATGGGGCTGATCCCAAGATCACGCGTTTCCAAGCGAAAATCGCCTTGAGGTAATTCAATCAATCCCCAACAGGCAGCATCTGAGCGGATATTGTTCGCGCCCAACGCATTCCATTGATCGGATGTATTGAAGGTACAAAAATAATGCACCGGTAAACCCCATTGTTGGGTCAACCCCGGCCCACTCATAGCTCCGGACCCCAAAACAGTTGTGACAGATAATTTTGAATGCAGATCAATAATTGGGCTAATACTAGAACTCATACATAAACCTGGTACAACAACATAATGGCTGTATAACGAGGGTTTGTAGGAATCTTCCTTTACTTCTGGAAAATACACTACCTTAATGATTTCCTGTTCTTCGCTTGGCTTATAAATCAATGGCTCAAGGGAGATATATTCCGTAAAGAACAACCAGATCACTGTTATCGTTGATGAGCTTGATTTTGACTGGTAGGTTATTTCGACTCGATCCCCGTTTATAACAAAAGAACGGTCGGCTGCAACAAACTCCCTGCTATTGCGGGTTGTCTCAATGAGAGGCTGATGAAAGGCTCGAGTGATGATACGGTTTTCCCGATCAAACAAAAAGAACATATCCGTCGATAGATCCCATTCCCAAATATAGTTTGGAGAACAAATTTGAATTATTTGTTGATTTGACTGTATTGTGACCATAAAATCCAAAATCTTTCAAAATTAACCATTGACAAAGGATAAGCCATCTTGTAAACTAATGTTACCGCTCACATGAACGGTAACATTATACACTTTAAGGATAATATGTCCATCCCCCGCCCTACTCTTCGTGATGTAGCTCGAAAAGCTGGTGTTTCTCATCAGACTGTTTCTCGCGTGGTCAATGGAAGTTTGGATGTATTACCAGAAACGCGGGCATTGGTAGAAGCGGTAATCGCCGAAATGGGATATCACCCCAATGCGATAGCCCGATCCATGGCTCGTGGACAAACCCACACTTTAGCATGCATCTCACCAAATTTAACCGACTTCACTTTTGCTAGTGTTATTGAAGGAGCAGAAGTGGAAGCTCGTAAACACGATTATTTTTTACTTTCTTCATCGGCTTCTGATCCAGAGTCATTTCACGCGCTGGTTGATGAACTAGTAAGACATCGCCGCGTAGATGGTTTGATCGTCATAAACCCATATGCGGATAACCGTTACAAATATATACCTCAAGATTTTCCATTGGTTTTCGTAGGGGCAAGTGCTCACGAAAAAAATATTTGCTCGGTTTCATTAGATGATGAAAAAGTAGCTTACGAAGCAACAAATCACTTATTATCTCTGGGGCATACCCAAGTGGCACTTGTAACAGGCCCAATGGAAGAAGATTGTTCCCAAGACCGTACCGCAGGGTATCGGCGGGCTTTGGAAGAGGCTGGATTAGGATTTGATGAAACCATGGTTATAGAGGGGGATTGGTCTGCGACTTCCGGGCAAGCAGCCCTACTTTCCTTTTTAGAACTAGGCAGGATTCCTACTGCTGTATTTGCGCAAAATGATCGTATGGCAATGGGGGTTTTGCGTGCCGCCCGAGATGCAGACTTGAAAGTCCCATCTCAATTAGCGGTCATCGGTGTAGATGACATGCCACTATCTTCCTATTTTGATCCGCCTCTAACTACAATGCAACAGGATATCCCTCTTATTGGCCAAGAAGCGACTCGCATGTTACTGGATATTATTCAAAAGAGAAATCCATCCCTTCGCGAGTTAAAGATATCTGCAAAGTTAGTTACTCGGCGATCAACTTCAAAAAGAGGAGGTGATTAATTTAGCAAACAAATCCAATTAAATTCAATTGTGCTTATCAACCAATCTTTCAAATATTTTATGGAGAAGAAGAATGAATAAGAATTTGCTTTTCAAGGTTTTAAGTCTTTTGTTAGTTGCATCTTTTGCTCTAACTGCTTGTGCACCCGCTGCACCGGCTACCGAAGCTCCTGTTGTAGAAGCACCTGCTGTCGAAGCCCCCGTTGCTACCGAAGTGGTTGCCGCTCCTGTTGAAGAAGTTTCAATTCGTTGGCGTACCCGCCCAGATAATCAGGAAGAAATTGATGTTTATAGCCAGATTAGCACCGACTTGGATACCGAACTTGCTGGCATAACCCTGACCTACGAACCAGGTGGTTCAGAAGGCGCAAACTATCAGGACCAACTTCGCTCAGAGGTTGCAGCTGGAACCGCACCCGATGTGTTTTGGATCCCAGGAACTGATATCGCTGATTTCGCTACCCGCGGTTTGATTTTGAATGTCAATGATCTCGCTGTTGCCACCGATGGCTTCAAAATTGACGATTTCTATGCTGGCCCAATGGCTCACCTCACCTACAATCCCGAAACCGCCAAATCCGGCGCTGATTCCGGCGCTGTATGGGGCCTTCCACGTGACGTTTCCACCTTCGCCCTTTACCTCAATATGGATTTGATTAATGAAGCCGGCGCCCCCGATCCCCGTGAACTTGCCAAAGAAGGCAAATGGGACTGGAATGCTTTCCTCGATGTTGCACAGAAGACCCGTGCCCTCGGTACTGATGTCTATGGCTATGGCGCTAGCGCTTGGTGGGGACCCTACGGCGTTTGGTTAAATGCCTCTGGTGGTGGTTTCTTTAATGCAGATCGTACCGCTTGTAACCTCAATAGCCCCGAATCCTTGGCTGGTCTTGAATTCCAACGTTCTCTCTATCAGGAATATGATGTAGCTACTCCTTATGGGGAAGATCCCGAACCCACTTTCCGAGCTGGCAAAGTTGCGATGTTCCAGAATGGACGTTGGGCTACTCCTGGCGTACGCACAGTTGACTTCAACTGGGATGTTGTAGAACTTCCTACTGGTCCTAAGGGTGGTCAAGGTAACTGGCTGTTCTGGGGAGCCTATGTAATAAATGCCAAGACCGAACACCCTGCTGAAGCCTGGGCACTCGTTCAAGCTCTGACCACTGCCCAAACCCAAGGCAAAGTTGCCGCACTCGGCGCAAACATCCCAAGCCGTGTTAGCCAAGAAGCGCTTGATGCCTTCCTTACCTTCACCCCACCCGCAAACAACCAAGCTTTCCTGAACGGTATCGCTCCTGCCGCAGGGCCAACAGCTGAAGGTCCATTGTGGGCTGGCTCTTGGCCAGAATATGATCAGATTATGGGACCCGCAATTCAAGGTGTATTAACCGGTGCTACAACCATCGAAGACTTTGGCGCAACCATATGTGATTCTGCAAATAAAGTTTTCAAATAAACTTAATTGATTCGCTCAGGGGCAGGTTTATCACCTGCCCCTGTCTTTTTTGCTCACACGAAAAAAAACCAAAGCCATTGTTTTGATTTTTTTTCGTGAGAAAATTAAGCAAGGATGACGAAATCTTGCTCCGAGTTTTTTACCAACCTCTTAATTCTAGGAGATAAATTGTGAGTGATCAACCAAAACCAGATAATCTTACCAATTATATCCTTCGGATTTCCATGGCTTGGCGTGTTATTTTCGCGCTGTTTGCATTGGCAATCGTCATTACTATTTGGTCGAATGATCAACTAGATTTCCCTTTATGGCAAAAAGTTCTTTTCTCCCTTTCATTATCTATCGCGTCATTCTTTAGTGTTTACGGCGCATTTCTAATTAGTAAGCGAATCCACCGAGGAAGAATAATCTCACTTGTTATCGATTATCTCGCATTTGTAGTTTGCGCCATAATGACAATGAATATTGGTAATGTCTTCCTAGGAATTGACGCGCTTGCTGATACCTTCGGGCGTAGTCTTCCATATTTAGGCATCGTCATTCTTGGATATTTTCTCTCATCAATGGATGAATATTCGTCTAGTAGGATATCATCTGAAAAAAGCCTTAAACAAGTTGGTGGATTTTTAATTGTTATCGGGTTGATACTCTTTCTCTGGCAAGCAGGTGTTGTCGAGGGCGTCCTTTACTTCCTTAATAAACTTGCCCAACCGATTGGATACCTTTTCCTTGCCGGTATGTTCCTTTTTGGTTCCGCTATGTGGGCGATGGGGCGTCAAGCTAGCGCAAGCGCAATGAATGCAAAAACCAGTCACGAGGAAATTTTAAGCGGTTGGTTATTTCTTTCTCCCAACCTAATTGGTTTCCTAATCTTCTTCGCTGGTCCCCTGCTGCTATCGTTCTATTTTTCCTTCACCGATTCGGACGCGTTCAATACGCCTAATTGGGTGGGCTTTGCAAATTACTCGAAAATCCTTGACATCCGATTTGCCTTACTATCATCACCTACCCAATACGCTAGAGATGTTGTTGATATAAAGGTTTATGACGAGGTCGGGCGAGTGATATTTGGGAGCTGGGGAATTCTATTCGCGGCTGCGGATAAATTCTTTTGGCTAGCTCTTAGAAACACTTTAACTTTTGCACTCATCGCTGTTCCCTTGAGCGTAATTCCAGCTTTAATTTTATCGAATGTACTAAACAGCAAAATGCCAGGCATGAAATTCTTCCGCGCTGTATATTTTATGCCTAGTATTGCCGCTGTTGTTGGTATTTCTCTTGTTTGGCAATGGTTGTACAACGCTACAGTTGGGTATATTAACTACTTTATTACTGTTGGTATTGAATTTTGGAATAATCTTTTTAACTTAGCGGTCGTCGATCCAAAGATCCAATGGGTTTCAGATGAAAAGACAGCTCTGTTTGCAGTTATATTTATTGCCGCTTGGCAAACAATGGGCTTCAATACTGTCCTATTCCTAGCAGGGTTGCAGAACATTCCCGGCGAACTTTACGAAGCAGCGACGGTTGATGGTGCAGGTTCCTGGGACAAATTCTGGGGCATTACTCTTCCATTGCTTGCCCCCACAACTTTTTATGTAGTATCCACCACTACCATTCAAGCAATGCAGGTCTTCGAGCAGGTATTTATTCTGATGAACCCACCAGAAGGCCCGAATAACTCAACTATTACACTCGTCCTTTATCTTTATCGAAGTGGTTTTCAAAATTTCAAACAAGGCTATGCGTCTGCAATCGCATGGTTGTTATTTATCGTCATTTTTGGTTTAACGCTAATCCAATTCCAGCGCCAACGCAAATCAAGCATTTATGAAAATTAAACGGGAGCAAACTCATGGAATTTAAATCGTACCGCTTCCTGCAACTGATGAACAAATTCTTTGTTTATTTCGTGCTAAGTTTTTTTGCGCTAGTTATGATATTTCCGTTCCTCTACATGCTCGCAACCTCCTTCAAAGTTCCTTCAGATACTTTCCGCTACCCGCCGAGAAAGTTGCCAAGAAATCCCTCATCAGTTCAAGTTGAAGGTTACGATAATCCACTCCCGCTCTACATCATGGATGTAGATGGACAGAAAAAAGAATTTGCCCTTGCTAAGAGCAACATAAAAGTTGGTACTTACTCTCCAATTAATGATATCGCTTCTACCGTCGACCGCCTTCTAACACAGGTAAAACCAACCGGTGGTGCTATGGCCCAACAAAAAGTTGTTGTGAATGGCAAAGAAGAAAAACTTTATGATGTTGAAGTGAATGGCAGTACTGTAACGATGATCTTGATCAACCAGACAACCGTTGGGGAGTTTATTGACCCATCGAATCCAAATAATAAGATTTACCGAAACGTTCGGCTCAGTGAACCGGTAGAAACAGTTGGAGGGCATCCAGAGAATTACACAGAGGTGATCGAGCTGAATAACATGGCTAGAGCTCTAACAAATACCGCATTAGTAACGATCCTAGTTGTACTAGGGCAGTTGATTACCTCAGTTGTCGGTGGATATGCTTTCGCAAGGTTAAAATTCCCCGGACGAGACACGGTTTTCGTTTTCTATCTCGGAACCGTTATGATTCCATTTGTGATGCTAATTGTTCCTTTGTATCAATTAATGGTGGTCATCGGTTGGACAGATCGTCTAGCAGCTTTAATAATTCCTTGGATTTTTACAGCATATGGAACATTCCTTATGCGACAACATTTCATTACATTCCCGAAAGAAATTGAGGAAGCCGCCCTTTTAGATGGCGCTTCACGATTACAAATATTAACAAATATTCTTATCCCGGCAAGCGTTCCGGCACTTGCAACGCAGGCGACTTTTACATTCCTATATGCTTGGAATTCATTTTTTTGGCCACTCGTCATCATAAATGTTGGAAACGAGAAGAACCATGTTCTTACACTCGCGCTGAATGTCTTGCGTGGACGGGCCTCAGATACACCTAATTTGATACTGGCCGGCGCAGCGATCGCTATTGTTCCACCATTAATTGTTTTCATACTCGGTCAACGTTTCTTCGTCGAAAGTGTGGCGAGTAGTGGGGTTAAAGGATAATTTTCAAACAAACATATGCAAAATTCTTCACTTCATAATTCACATCTCGATGGTTCACCTTTCTATATGGAGGGTGGGTCTATTGGCGTTTTACTCATTCATGGGTTTACCGCTACACCAGTTGAAGTAAGATCTTTGGCGAAAAACTTACACGAAAAAGGTTTTACTGTTGCCGCTCCGCTCCTGGCTGGGCATGGAACGACTTCAGACAATCTCAACCACATTAGGTGGGCAGATTGGGTAGAAAGTGCTGAAAAGGTTTACCAAAAACTAACTACCAACTGTGAAAAAGTCTTTGTTGGTGGCGAATCTTTAGGTGGAGTATTAAGCTTGATTCTTGCCAGCAAATATCCTGAGATAGCAGGAGTTTTGCTTTTCGCCCCGGCAATTAAATTGACCCTGAATGCCTTTGATAAAATCAAAATCCATATCGGTTCATTATTTATCAGCGAAGTAGCGCGTTCATCAATGGACTCAGCAAATGACTGGCAAGGATACCCCGGTTTACCACTTAAAGGCGCGATCCAACTGCTACGGATTCAAGCCGCTGCCATCAAATGCCTACCACTGATCAAACAACCTTTACTTATCTTTCAAGGTCGAAAAGATACAACTGTTCATCCAAGCGCTGGTGATCTCATATTTCAGGGTGTCAACTCAACGATCAAGGAGCATCACTGGATGGAACAATCATCTCACGCTATCACAATTGATTGCGAATTAGCTGAAGTGACTTTGAAGTGTTTGAATTTTATGGAAAAGATCCTAAAGCCAATTTAACCAAGTTTATAATTAGTTTCATCGACGAAATGATTTCATAATATTTTTTTATCGCAATAATTTTATTTTCAAGGAGAAGGTGCATTATGTTACAAAAAAAGGATGGCCGATATGAAGTTTACGGGAACCCGATTACAGAAAGCCAAACCCGTGCAGCAGACCAGTGGAAGGAAATGCTGGCGAAAAAATTCAATTATGATCCAAACGAACAGTTTGATCTTACTGTGGAGGACCATCCCTATGGTTCGGATATATTTGGTTTAAAGAATATTGTTCGAAATGGGAATGGGCAAGCTGTCGATAAAAAGAATGGCGTTATTGTTAGTACAATTCGCATGGGATTCGGTCATTATCGAATTGCTATGGCCGGCGTATCTGCCGCGAGGGCGATGGGCTTTACCCCCTACTGGCTAGACCTGCTTGGAATTCCTGGAATTAGTACCGATGTAATTAACTGGTGCAATTCTAATTACAGCAAATACTCGCGTATTTCCCAGCGTTATCCTTTATTCGATAAGTACGTGTGGGAATCACTCACAACCGGCGAACCAAGTCTTCCAGGTTTGAATACCCTTTTTAACAATATTATTAGCACTTGGCCATGGCGTTTTCTTAAGACCGAGGTTAAAGACTATAAGATGAGTGAGCTCTTTAACAACCTTTATGGCGCTCTTCCATCGGATATGCCGATTTTAACTTCTCATATGTGGAATTGTATGGGTGCGGTATCGGGCGGAATGACCAATGTTGTAGATATGATGTTCGATAACTGGCCGATGGCTTTCCAACTCACCGAAGGGGCAAAACACGCTGTTCAATCGCCTTCAGGGTATTATGGTTTCAGAGCGATGCGTGGTTTTGATGATAAAGGCAAGATACTCAAGCCGGTTCCACAAGAGGCTATCCATTTCACTGGGCACCATGTGGACCATGAACTGGTAGAGAATATTGAGGTTGATTGCGGTGATCGGTTGGATCGCATGAAAGCCAAAGAACCACGCCGCTTCTTGGTTACTATGGGTGGCGCAGGCGCGCAGCGAGAGCTTTTCAAGGCCATCATCGAACACGCCATTCCTCTTATTGAAAAAGATAAGATTGCTCTCTTTATCAACCTAGGCGATCATAAAGATAACTGGACTTGGCTGCAAGAACAACTTGCCCAACACAAAGAACTCATCAACACCCACTTTACGTGGGAAGACACCCAGAAATTCACCGATGGTATCCGAAAGAATTCTGCACATGGATTGCACATCTTCCTTTTCGATAACACATTCCACGCCGTTTATGCCTCCAATTACCTTATGCGGGTGATGGACGTCATGATAACCAAGCCAAGCGAACTCGCCTTCTATCCCATTCCAAAAATTTTCAATGCCCGTGTTGGTGGGCACGAAATGTGGGGCGCGATTCGCGGTGCTGAAATTGGCGATAGTACTGTAGAAACCCGCACAATTCCACAAACACTTCAGGCAATCGATCTTCTGACCGAAGCAGATGATTTGCTTACAATGTATTGTGATTGCATTGTTAAGAACAAAAGCATTGGCATATATGACGGCGCTTACAAAAGCGTAGAGCTGGCAACCGGCCAGAAGTTCAGTAGATAATTTTTAAATTTACTAAGGTCACGAATGTTAGTTACACCCTTCGTGACCTTTTCTTTTAGATGGATCCTAATCCCACCAAATGAACACTCTTCAATTCGAAACCACAACCTCCCCGTTCTCGATCACCATTAAACAAAATAAAGTGACATTGGCGACAATCAAGAATGCTACCTCCTCCGCGATCGTCATTTCTTCCAACGATACATCGGTAACCGCGTTATTTCCATCTTTTTCCGTAAAACTTAGCCGATTTAACGAAGCGTGGAATCTAACAACATTACCCGAAGAAGCTTCTGCGGAAATTTCGATTGATTTTCCTGGGTATTGGTATGGCCACGGGGAACTGATCCATCAAAACTGGCCGCTAAACAAGATCATGCTTCAATGCGCGCCTTTGCTCACCTTCGATAATGGACCCACAGGTTTGAGTGGGGTAATGACCCCCGCGTGGTTTTCCTCGAATGGAACCCTCCTGATCGCAAATTCCTCTGTCGAAGTCGGTATTAACCAGCCTCCGAAGGATTACCCAAAATTCAAATGGACCTTTGTTACAGAAGGACGCGGCGCTTTTTCAGATCGACCATTTTTGGATGACGATCATCTCGGAGATGGTCTTTTCACCTTTCGCGGAAAAGGACTTGACCTAAGTTTCTCCTTTACTAATAATGCTATGGAGGCCTTTCACAAATTAGTAAAGAGATTTGGCCATCCAACCAATTTGCCGCCAGAGAGCTTATTTGAGAAACCCACTTGGACCACGTGGGCGCGATACAAAACCGCTATCAACCAAAATGTGGTGCTACAGTATGCCGATGACATTATCCGCCACAAATTTCCCTACAATATTTTGGAAATTGATGACCGCTGGCAAGTTTATTACGGTGATCTCGGCTTTGATTCAAACTTATTTCCGAACCCAAAAGAAATGGTGGATGAGCTTCATAGCCGAGGGTTTAAAGTAACACTTTGGGTTATTCCCTTTTTAGATCCACGTTCGTTCGCATTTGCTGAAGGAAATAAAAAGGGATACCTTGTTTGTAACCCAGATGGCCTACCATATCTGGTTGATTGGTGGCAGGGCAAGGGCGGCTTGTTAGACGTAAGCAATCCCGCCGCATTGGATTGGTTCTTTGACCGTTTAGCCAAGCTTCAGAATTCTACAGGTGTGGATGGATTTAAATTTGATGCCGGGGAAGCTTGCTTTCTTCCAATTGATGCCGTTACATATGGAATAATTTCCGGAAATGACTACACCCACATTTATGTCGACGCCATTGCCAAACGCTTCCAATTTACTGAAGTTCGCTCTGGATGGAATAATCAGAAAGCTGGAATCTTCTTCCGCCAATGGGATAAGACCACTTCGTGGGGGCTCGATAATGGCTTACATTCGGTTTTGACCGGCATTTTAGCGCTTGGGTTAGCCGGTTACCCATTTGTTCTCGCTGATATGGTCGGCGGAAATGAATATGATGAAAAAGCCAGCCCTGAGTTGATGATCCGCTGGACACAATTGAATTCATTGCTGCCGTCATTACAGTTTAGTTTAGCGCCTTGGGATTATGGCAAAGAATGTGAAGAGATCTGCCGTAGTTACGCTGCCATGCACACTGAGTTTTCGCCAAAAATTATTGAAATCGCCAAATCTTCCCTAATAACCGGGGATCCAATCATTCGACCCATCTTTTGGCATTCTCCACATGATGAAAAAGCACTTCTTTGTGATGATGAGTTTCTATTGGGCAATGAAATCCTAGTCGCCCCTGTGGTAACACCAAACACCCTCGAACGGGATATTTATCTGCCGACTGGTAAATGGCAAGATTATTGGACACAATATATCTTCGCAGGACCGATCAAGGTAGAGAATTATCCTGCCCCCTTACATGTATTACCCATTTTTATTCGAATCGAATAAAGGAGACACGAATACGATGAGCAATCATAAATTTCCACATAATTTTGTTTGGGGCGCGGCAACAGCTGCCTATCAAATTGAAGGAGCTTGGAACGAAGACGGTAAAGGCGAATCCATTTGGGATCGTTTCAGCCACACACCCGGAATGATCACCAATGCTGATACTGGGGATGTTGCTTGCGACCACTATCATCGGTATACGGAAGATATTGCCCTCATGCGTGCCCTTGGGTTAAAAGCATACCGGTTTTCCACCGCATGGACTCGTGTGTTTCCTGACGGCAGAGGATGCATTAATTCCAAAGGATTGGATTTTTATGATCGACTGGTCGACGCAATGTGTGCCGCCAACCTCGAACCTTTTCTTACTCTCTATCATTGGGACCTCCCACAAGCACTTCAAGACCAAGGCGGCTGGACGAATCGTAACACCGCCTATGCCTTTGCCGATTACGCCGCCGTGATGACCAAATGTCTTGGAGATAGAGTTAGAAATTGGACAACCCTGAACGAACCAAGTGTAATAACCTTCATAGGAAATTTAACCGGTGAACATGCCCCAGGTATTAAAGATACCAAGATAGCTTACCAGGTCGCTCATAACCTGAATGTTGCTCATGGATTGGGTGTTCAGGCTATCCGAAGCGCTAATTCAAAAGTGAACGCGGGCATCGTTCTTAATTTATGGATGGCTGAACCGGCTACCGAGGCCGCTCAAGATGTGGAAGCTACCAATAACTTTTGGGATGTGAACGAAACCCTCTTTCTGGATCCAATTTTCAAAGGGTTTTACCCACCGGCGGTTTACGAAGCGATCGGCGAAAAAATGCCCGAGATAAAAGATGGTGACCTAGCTTTGATTGCGCAAGAGTTAGATTTTGTTGGAATCAACTATTACTCCCGCAATGTTATCAGTGCTAGTGGGAAAATTAATAAGATACTAGGATCTGTATATACTGAAATGGGCTGGGAAGTATGCGCCCCTGCCCTACGCCGAATGTTGGTTAAGATCAACTCCGAATATAAACTGCCGCCAATCTACATCACCGAAAATGGCTCCGCATTCCAAGATACGATCAGTTCCGACGGAAAAATTCACGACCTTGAACGAATAGATTACTTACGACAACACTTCATACAAACACAATTAGCAATGCAAGATGGTGTTGATATTCGTGGATATATGGTTTGGTCCTTGCTTGATAATTTTGAATGGGGGCATGGGGTCTCAAAACGATTCGGCATGGTGCGAGTGGATTATGAGACCCAGAAGCGAACCATCAAAGATTCAGGGGAATGGTACGCCGAAGTGATCAGAACCAATCAGGTTCGAGAATGATGGTATTTCACCTACGCGAAACATATTTCTTTCGAGGCGGATTAGGAGAAATATTAGGTTAGATCAACCGCCCTTTTAATCTAATTTCTGAAAACCACGGAATGGTTCTTAACAGAGGTTTAAAGAAAAAATCTCTGAGCAAATGGGCAATCTTAATTAGCAACTAATCCAAGTTGAACAAGTACCGTAAAGTCAACTTGCCGGATTGGTCGGAAAAATCGAGGTTGTCAATAAATAAGTCATCCATTGGTGAGGTAAATAATGCGGGTATTTTTTTATTTAATGCTTGGGGCATTTATCTCGCTCAATTTGTCGTCCATTAATTTTTCCATTTCTTTCGAAATTTCGGGCAAAATGTTGATTAGATTGTTTAATTCTTCCGGATCTTCCTCGAGATCGTAAAGCTCTACCCCCGAGTATTCGGGGTATTGATACTTGATCATTTTATAGTTTTTGTAATGAAGCGAAAATGAATATTCATTGATCGGCGAATGCGGAGAGTTTAGTTCGGCGTCTAAGGAAAATAATTTCCTGTCGGGATCCTCTTGGCCACCCAACCCAGGTAACAACTCCCCACTAGCCCAGGGCGGCGTTGGGTTTTTAGTTAGATGTGTTATGGTCGGTAGTAGATCAATGCTGGTTGTTTTTGAAGTAATATCCACGCGGTCCGTCATCCCAGGGGATGATACGATCAACGGTACCTTTAGAACGCCATCATACATCATTCTATCGCCATGGCCAACATGCCCACGCTCAAACTCTTCGCCGTGATCTGAAGTAATAAAGATATGGCTGTTGTCACGCAACCCAGAACTATCAAAAAAGTCGAAAAGCCTAATCAATTCTGAATCCCAACTGGCGAGATAGGCATCATAGGTTGTTCGGGCAAGCTCCATATGTTTTCGGTCGGTAGGGTTTTCTATCAAGGGATGATCTGGTTTACGAACCGGATCAAAATTATCGGTTGAAAACAATTCAAAAATACTTTTGTACGGACTATAAGGCGCATGTGGGGTGTAGAAATGGAAATAAACCATGGATGGTTGTTCAATCGATTTTAATGTCTCAAGCAACCCATCCATAAGATCGGCCAGGGTAAATAATTCTAAGCTTCTAGGGAGATTCGAATTATAAAGACCACTATTCTGATCCTTAAACTTCCTTCGATCAATTTTATCGTTCATCACTTTTAATAAACCAAGGAACAACGAACCTTTAACCCCGCTCGCGCTAAATTGAAACAAACAATTTTCGAAACTTGAAAATGCGATGTATTCATCATTTTTGAATAGAGGCTCGTCTGATATTACTTCGTCGCCAAGATTGAAACTGCCAACCGGAATATGATTTTGCAGCGCATCACCGCTCTGGTTGATCAATTGGTCGGCAAAAATATTTTGCGAAAAGCCAATCGAATTATGAGTTCCAGCTAAAGCATTGAAGATCTGTTTTTCAGCATACTCCTCGGTGATCAAACTGCCGAGATTAAATGCGCGGTGCTCCCACGGGTTCACTCCCGTAAGGAGGGAAGAGGTGCCAGGAACGGTAAAGTTGCTAGTCGTGTGATGGTTATGGTAAACGATCGATCGGTCAGCAAATTTCGCAAGGTTCGGCATCGTATTTCGCTTATACCCATACAATGGAACATGTTTTGCTGACCAGGCATCAAATACCAGCAGAATTATATTTTGCCCATCTGAAAGACCAGCGGGAAAATTTTTTACCAGCGGCTCTACCACCATGGAAACAGGAAGGAGAGCCATCATTTTCAGAAGATCCCGGCGTGAATAAGTTCGATCGGTCATTTTTTTATATTCCTATGAAAAAGTTCGCTAATTTCGAAATACATCGAGATCGCCCCATTTACCTTTTTTGATAGGCTGCTTACTTATCTTCAAAAGGAGCGTTTATTTCCGCCATTTTTTCATCTAATTGACGTTCCATTTCAACAGCAGTTGCCGGCTTTGCGCTATAGAGATCTTTCATCTCTTCCGGGTCAGCCGCGAGATCATAGAACTCGGTACCCTGATAAGTAGAATAATTGTATTTGATCATTTTATAATTTCCACGATGCAAACAGAAGGAATATTCACGAATTGCTTGCTTTATAGGGTTATTGGAAACATCCATCGTAAAGATGGAACGATCAGCATTTCTTGATCCACCTAATTCTGGTAGGATCTCTCCTTCAGCCCAAGGCGGGGTCGGATTGTTTGTAAGGTGGGCGATAGTTGGAAATAGATCAATGTTGTTGGTCTTTTCCTTTACATCAACCCTTGCGGTGATACCAGGGGTAGATACGATCAAAGGAACATGCAGCACTGGTTCATAGAGCATTTTATCCCAGTGCCCTACGTGGCCGCGTTCAAACATTTCGCCGTGATCAGAAGTGATGAAGAGGTGGGATTTTTCTTTCATGCCCGAATCTTCAAAATAGGTAAAAAACCTGCCGAGTTCCTCATCTAGGCTGGCGATGAGGGCATCATAGGTCATACGATCCTCGTTCATATCCTCTTGGTTTTTAATGTTCTCGATCAAGGGATGAACCGGTTTCTCGATCGGTAGATATTTATCCTTCGAAAATCGTTGGTAGTGATGCTTGTATGCTTTGTAAGGGCCATGGGGTGGAAAAACGTGAAAATACATAAAGCTTGGCTGAGTAAAAGCTTTGATTTGGGAAATGAGCCCATCTACCAAATCTGAAATGAGAAAATATTCAAGGCTCCTTGGCGGGCCATCTTCATAGATTTCGGGGATGGCGTCAAGAGTGGCTTTTTGATCCCGTTTATCCAATATCTTTTTGGCGGTACCAAAAAACAAAGAGCCTGGAGTGCTTTCATTACGCGCAAAAATATTATCCTCAAAGGCGGCAAACGCGCTATAAGTATCTTTTTCAAAAACTTTTTCATCGTAGACAACAATGTCATTTAGGTTGTATTTGCTGAAAGGGATGTGAATATCAAGGCTTTTTTGAAATTGCCCAAGCAATTGGTCGGGATATACATTTTGAGCATATCCGAGGGTTTGGTGCGAACCAGCCAAAAATTCAAAGATTTGTTTGTTAGTCAGTTCAGGCTTTACTAAACTTCCTAAATTAAAGGCTCTATGGGTCCACGGGTGGGTACCCGTAAGCAAGGAGGATGTACCCGGGATAGTGTAATTTGAGTTTGAGTAATGGTTCTTGTAAACGATCGCTTTTTCGGCAAATTTTGCCAAATTTGGCATCGTATCTCGCTCATATCCATATAATCCTACATTCCTAGCGGACCAGGCATCTAGAATCAAAATGATGACATGGGGAGTGTCTGCGGTAACACCAGGCAGCCTCTTAGCCAAAGGTTCAGCTACCACAGCTGCCGACATAAGAGATACCATTTTTAGGAATTTTCGTCGATCTGTTGAACTATTCGTCATTTAGATTTGGTTTCCATCGGTATTTTTCTGTAATTCGATCGTTGGTTTCTATAATAACAGGCCAGAATTTATTTACGTTGGCGGTATAGTTTCGCGTCAGGGACCGCGATCATTTTTTCTAGATCTAAAGGCAACCCGAGAAAATCGAACACCCCCTGTATGGGTCCTTGCGGTTCTTTCATCAGGGAATTGTAATCCACATAAAGTACCTGAATATTTTTTTGGTTTGCCAGCCAAACCCGAACACGTTTCAAATGCTCCTGAAAAGTTTCAGCAACCCTTTCATCGCTATCGGTTGAGGTCTCACCTCTTCGGGCTAACATTTGTTGCTGAGAAGCAAGTATCTCCTCCACCTTGCGACGCATGAAAATCACTTTGTAAGAATGGCTGGGAGGTAGATGCTGCAATAGGAACGAAATGACCTTGACCACCTTGCCCTCCGCTTGTTTCACCCAATCGGCTTCGCCCCCATCGCCGAGCTGCTTGACAATCTCAAATTCGTAATACCCTTTTGGGTTGTCTTCATCAGCCGTTCTCTCATTGTCGGTTACGATCTCCAGCCCACCAGCCTCCAGTATTTTCATCATCATGGAAGTACCTGAACGGGGTAAGCCCGAAACAATAATGAAGGGGTTGGTTTCTGAAACTGGGGTTAACTTTGGTTTAAATAGATTTAGTAAATTCATTCTGCCTCATGTTCAGGGTTTATCGTTCTAATTTTACTCTTCAATTCTGTTACATCTCAAAAGAGAGCTCAGATCTTCGGGAAAATAGGTCTTTCGTTCTTTTGGATCTTCGGGTCGTTGGCGAGCCCGTAAGAAGGTTCATTTGGTTTTTCCCTATTGAATATTTTTTTCTCAAAGGTTCTAAAAAAATGCATGCTTTGCTTTCACCGGCATTCAGACGTTGCTTGTGGTGGTGTAGAGAACCATGCAATATTTTTTACCAACACACAAACGGGAAATTGAACCAATAACGGTAAGAAATCTAGGAATCAAACTGTGGACCCATCTGATTTTCTTGTTCCTCGAAGATCACCCGACGATGATTGAGGGCAGGAAAGTATCTAATTCTTTCAACATATCCATCCCTGCCTGCGGCATCGATTCCGATAGATCAACTTTTTCCTCAGGGTCGGCCGCCAAATCATAAAACTCCATTTTCGTGTATTTGGGATGATTGTATTTTACTAATTTATAATTCTTTTTGAGCATCGCAATAGAGTATTGTGTTAAAGGACCAAAAGAAGTGTTTTGAGGGGCTGATAAGGAAAATACAGCCCTTTCTTGGTCATCCATCCCACCCAATCCAGACAATACTTGCCCTTCAGCCCAAGCGGGGATGATGTTATTGGTTAATTGGCAAACAGTTGGAAGGATATCTACAATAGATGTTACCGTATTTACATCTACCCGCTGATTCTGTCCCGGAGAAGAAACGACCAGTGGGATATGGATCAAAGGCTCGAATAATAAAGGATCGCTGTGCCCCTGCATTCCATGGTCAAACATTTCTCCATGGTCTGATGTCAGGAAGATATAGGAGTCGTCTTTTAAACCTGAAGCATCAAAATAGTTTAACAATCGAGCGAGCTCTTGATCTAGGCTAGCTAAGAATGCATCGTAGTTCAACCGGCTGATTCGTAACTCATGATCCGAATTTGGATCAGAAACCAGTGGATGGGTTGGCGCTGTATTCGGGGAGTATTCATCATCTCTAAACCCATTGTAATGCTTGGAATAAGGCCGGTAAGGATCGTGCGGAGCAAACATATGAAAATAAACAACGGACGGCTCGGTGAGGTTGGTTAAGGTATCAATCAACCCATCTACAACATCCGATAAGAGAAACGGATCCAGGGATTCTGGCAAGCCAGCATAATATTCTTCACTCATGGCGTTGTTAATGATCCGCTTGTTTCTTATTCTAAACAAGCGAGCTAAAGGGCCGAGCCAAACTGACCCATCGAACCCTTTGCCATGATTGATAATGCCATCTTCAAAGCTGGAAAAGGCGGTGTATGCATCCGAATTGAACAAGGGGGAATCATAAACAACACCATCCTGAAGATTATATGCCCCGAATGGGATATGCGTTTTGAGATAAGCACGAGCCTGATTGATCAGCTGATCTGCGTATACGTTTTGAGCGTAACCGATCCCTTTGTGAGTATCATACAGAGCTTTAAAGATTTGGTTATCACCGAGGGAGTTTTTGATTATGCCGCCCAAATTGATAGCACGATGTGTCCACGGATACATACCCGTGAGCAAAGAAGCGGTTCCCGGGACAGTGAAATTACCCGCGGAGTAATGATGGTTGTACACGGTTGATCGTTTCGCGAATTTTTCAATGTTAGGCATGGTTGGCCGTGGATAGCCATATAAGGACGTGTTATGCGCGGTCCAAGCATCACAGACCACAATGATAATATGAGGAGCTGTTTTAGAAGTAGAAGGAAAAAGCTTCGCCAAGGGGGCTAAAGTAATCGCGGCTGGAACCATGCCCATTACTTTTAGTAAATTTCGGCGATTCGATTTGGTAGATGCCATTAATTTAGAATATCAACCTAAATATTACGACGACCAAGGAAATCACACCAATTGGTAAGTAAATAAACACCATCACTGATACTTGTTCTGACAGGAATTGGAACACTTTGCGAACAGGTTTAAAAAAGCCAGCTAATAATAACAAAGCTATCATTGGAGTTCCGGTTTCCGCAGCCCATAACAGCAATGTTTTAATGCCGGGGTATGTGGATTCGATCTCCCGCTGGATCAAATAGGAGGCAACCGCGGCAACAAGAATGATAATAAAACTCTTATATCCCAACCCATCTCGTAGCCATTTTAACGGCAAAATGGCTGAAACAAGGATCAGAATGAGAGTAACAAAAAGACTTTCCAGCAGAGCAAAGGCCATCATATACGCTAATACAGCTAAGATCTGCCCAACTCCCATATATAACAAAAAGGAAGGCACTCTGAAGAAGAACATTCGGAGTGACCAACTATGAACTACAAACAATGCCATGCCGAGGGCGATGAGCATTTCATTGGATTCGGGGATTCGCTTTTTGATAAATTCCATTTTTAGGCTCTTTCTCTACATATCTAACTTTATTTAATGTATGCTTTGTTCGCGTTTTCGATGACAGAGTCTATTTCTTCTTCCATCTGCGAAAGATCATCAGGTTTTTTGTCTACCAGGTTGTTCATTTCTTCCGGATCAGTCGAAAGATCGTAATATTCTAATTTATTATATTTCGGCCAAACAAATTTGATCAGTTTCGTGTTGCCCTTGATCAATGCGATCGTATATATTTTTAAGGCCGAAAACGATGAGTTTTGTGAAGCATCAAATGTAAACACACTTCGAAGAGGGTCGGTATCTTTTTCAAAAATTGGGAGCACTTGCCCCTCCGCCCAAGACGGTTGAGGAATGTTCGCGATCTTTGCGATAGTTGGTAAGAGGTCAATGTTCGAAGTCGGTTCGTGAACATCAATCCTTTTATCTAAACCTGGTGTGGAAATGATCAAGGGCACATGAACCAGGGGTTCATAATGAATCGGGGCAGTATGCCCATAATACCCTCGTTCATGCAGTTCACCATGATCAGAGGTAAGGATGATAGTGCTATTTTGTTTTATCCCCGATGTTTCGAAATACTCGAATAACCGGCCTGTCTCTTCATCCCAGCTAGCTAGAAACGCGTCGTAATGAAGGCGGGCATCATTTTGTAAACCGTACGTTTTTGGGCCGATCACAAGTGGATGATCAGGTTTGGCGATCGGTTTGTAATTATCGACATTGAATTTATTGAGGTATTTTGGATAAGGAAAATTCGGTTTATGTGGAGGATAGGCGTGAAAATAGATGAGGGAAGGTTCAGTTAGTTCGCTCAATAATTTGATGAAGCCATCAACCAAATTTGGCAACGCGAACATTTCGTAATTATTTGGTAAATTTCCGCCATACGCGGCGCCGTATTTTTGAAGCAACCGTTTTTCATTTTCCAGATCCAGCAAACGTACCATAGGCCCGCCAAATAACGATCCATCACGACCTTTTTCATGGTTAAAGATGGTATTTTCGAAAGCAAGGAAGGCACTATACGCGTCGTTTTGGAATATCGAAGCGTCATAGGTTATTCGATCATTTAGGTCATAGGACCCAAACGGGATATGTTTTTCAACGGACTTACCGGCCTCGAAAATAAGGGTATCGGCGTTTACATTTTGGGCAAACCCAATGGTTTGATAGGAGGGACTGAGTGCGTTAAAAATAGTATGCTTGGAGTGTTCTTGCGACATAACGCCACCGAGTGCAAAGGCGCGATGAGTCCAAGGATATAAACCACTGAGTATGGAAGCAGTTCCAGGTATCGTAAAATTTCCGCCAGAATAATTTCTATGGTACACAATGGATTTTTCGGAAAATTTCTCGAGGTTCGGCATTGTTCGGCGAGGATATCCAAACATTTGCACATTTTCTGCTGACCAGGCATCAAAAACAAGGATAATAATGTGATTTGCGTTCTTTACTGGTTCCCCAACTATTTTTGAAAGCGGTGAAAGAACAACAGAAGCAGGGACCAAAGAAAGTAACTTTAGAAAATCACGCCTTTTATTTAACAAATTCGTCCTACCATTCCAATTTTTCGCAAAAAGAAGTCGCGCTGAAAAATTGCCCTCTACATCCTAATTTTCTGAAGTAGAGGGCAATGTGGTTTAAAGATAGCCTAACCCCTTCAAGCGTTCTTCCATCGTTTTTTGGTCCTCACCACTTGAAACAACCGGAGGGGTGGTATTCGAATGATCGAAATACTTTCCAACCACAATGGCGGGAATATCTCGGAAGGATGGGTTGGGGAAATCTTCTAGGCTTTGGTTGCAGAAGAGTACACCTGGCACTTTTTGAACATCGATGCAGTGATCGGCTTCCCAATGACCATCGTTGAGTTCCACAACGGTATCTTGCCATTTGCCTAAGCCAGAATCCGCTGAGCCTCGGTAACCGGGGGTATAACCCAAAACTAGGTCTGGGCCATACTTCAAGAGGGGGCCACTAAAAGCTTCGTGGCGTAGGTATACATTATTGAAAACGGGGCGGCCATCGGGACCGGTTACGGCTTTCAATTCTGTCTGCAATTTTCGGGTAATGGCTTCTACAGTATCTACCGCAACACTGCCTTGCCCTTCTCGGCCGGCCAGGTTGATGTACAAGCTATTCAGCCCAACTGCATAAGCGGATGATTTCTGCCAATCAACCGCCGAGAGATCTTTGGTTTTAGCATTTTCTTTTAGAGCGATATAGCCATTTTCGATCAACCATCGATTGATGTGGAATTGGTATTTAAAATCAGCAAAGCCATGGTCAGAGATCACTATCACCTGAACCGGTTTCCCGGTCATTTTTTCAACCAAAGCCATCATTCGGCCAACAAATTGGTCTAATTTTTCATACCACTCGTTCACCGCTTGCGGGTTTCGCAAACGGAACATATGCTGAATACGGTCTAGATCATCAAAGATAGAAGCAAGAATTCCTTCAGAGAATTTTGCCATCTGACGAACCAGAATTCGCTCGCGGGTTGCAAAGATATCATCGCACAAGGCAAGAAATTGCTCATCAGAGATGCAATCATCTTCCAGGCCATTCGTATCCTGAGGCCAGCCGAGAGTTAGGAAGGGGCCAGCGGAATCCCACACTTCTTTTACAAAGGAATTGGGGGCTCCATACCGCCAAGCGGAGTGTAATGGATGGATCTGAACCGGAAGAAAGTACATCTGTACTGGATTAAGGGAGGTCACGATGGCACGGGTGATACTGTGGACATTGAATAAAAAGCCAGCTTTGAATTTAACTTCAACAACTGGGCTCCATTTTCCAAGTTCCATCTCGATGGATTGGTTATTGATCTTTAAAAGAGTCTTTCCATCCGTCTTGGTCTCCAGCGAGAATTCCGCTTTGGATGGAACCATCGCGCCCTTGTCTTTGATGAAGGGCCCATCGAGGTAACCCAGCAAGTTAGATCTTTGGCCAGTAAGGTGTCCGAATTTCGTTTTCGCTGTCTCGGGGAGTGGTTTGTTCTCACTTGAAAAGGCCATACCAACGCCAAGTTGTCCGCGAATATCAGGTGTACCCAAACCAGGCAGTACATTCACCGCGGAATCGGGGCTAGACGGAAACATAGCAGGCCACCACAAAGCCGTAGCGGGATACCCTTGATCTACTGCCTCTTCGAAAATGGTGTGGGCGTTATAAGGCCGCACAAACTGTGTACCTAACGCCCCTTTTTTTGTTACCAGAATCGAAACAAACGGAGCGTAGGTTGCGGGATCACGGTGGACAAAATCGAAAATGCCATGTTCGCCGGGGTCTGCGCCGGTAGCGATACTCGTCCAGGAGACTTCCGTTTGTGGGGGGTTGCTCACCCGAAATGGGGAATAACCACCCATTGCCGCAAGTTTTTGCAAATTGGGCAGTTTACCCTGGCTAACCAAGGATTTATAGATCGTAGGGTCGAAGGAATCAAAACCCAGTATTAAAGTTCGCATTCGATAAATTATTCCTGAGTTTTTTCTTCGGCTTGTTCGTTCTCACGGGCTTTACGACGTTGCTTCGCAAAGTAAGCACGGATACGCCCAGAAAAAGCTAAAATTACACCCGAAAGCGCTGTAAATAACGCCGCGAGAATTCCAAATAACATACCGCCCGAGTTAGGATCAATATACATATTCACCATCCTGCCATACTATGGCAACTAAAAAGAATTGGGCTGCCCTCACTGCCAGTTTAATGAGTTGACAGGTTTGGCTTATAAATGAGTTTCGATGACCCAACGGTCATTACGAATTAACTTTTTAATTATACCAAATTTTCTTTGCATTTTTGAAAGGTAGGGGTCTGGATAGGTATGTTGAAGTGGAATTTTTAAATAATTACTTCTTATCCTTGAATGAAAAAAGGGAAGGAAATTCGTCTTTGTGAAAAAAATTGACAAACCGCTCCTATACGATCATGAAAGATTACGGATTGACTCCTCTTTTTGATTGACATGGTTTTTGGCATTGAATCCACAATTATTTACCAGTCTAGAAGGTCGAATAAATCCTGCCCACATCAAAGACCGGCGCGAGCAGCTACAAAAGAAGGTTGGTAACTCAATGGATTTTGTGAAGGAAGAGAGTGTGTGAGTTTCCTAATTTCTTTCGGGCATAGATGACCAAAAAGATGAAGTATTTAAATAATTCGCCTTTGAATGTGCCAG
>CAZSLN010000020.1:0-33373 GCA_964607645.1 uncultured Anaerolinea sp. | reverse complement strand
GATAACAAAGCACGACCTTGATCCGTCATTTGAGCGGAAATCTCGATCTTTCCGCCTTCTAAAGTGTATTTAATGGCATTGCTCATCAAATTGATCAAGATTTGTTCGATCCTGGTTCGATCTACCCAAATAGGTAATAAGTTAATTGACAGGTTAGTGACGATGCTTTGTTTTTTCTCGGCGGCTTGCCGTTTGGTGGAATTCAATACCGTTTCAACCACATCAGGGATGTTGACATTCTTGAAATCCAAACGCAATCGGCCTGCTTCGATCTTGGTGATGTCGTTTAGATCCTCAACGATTGTTCTCATACGCTCAACGTTGGTTCGAATTGTGTTTAAAAACCCACTCTGAGCCTCGGTAAGCGGTCCAACAGCCCCAGCCGCCATCAACTCAGAATATCCTTTGATCGAGGTCATTGGGTTTTTTAGCTCGTGGGCAACAAAGGAAACAAATTCGCTTTTGGCAAGGTTCGCTTCCTTGATCTGATTGAAATATTGGCCATTACTAATAGCAATGGTGGCGTGGTCAGACAGGCGGGATAAAAATGCCTTTATATCGGTAATATCCTTGGGTGTTTCGCTTGTTTCAATAGCGAGTAGCCCAAGTATGCCGGATTCACGTTTTATCGGTGTAATGAGTTGAATTGTCGAGGTTTTGGCTAAGAAGGTGGACGGTATGTTGTCATTTCGATTGATGACGGTTGGTGAATTGGTTTTTGCGATCTTTCCAAATGTCAACATAAATTCTTTTAGTTTTTCCTGAGATACCAATTCGGGATCGTTCGATTTCCAATTTGATAGCTCCACCCCATTTACAAGGCCGATCATTCCTATCGAAAAACCGGAATACTTGATAGCCCAACCGAGTGTTATCTCAAGGGTTTTTTCAAGATCGATATTGGCGTTCAACTCCAAGTCGATCTGTTGCATGATCGAAAGTTCTTCGATCCGGCTGGTGAGGTTTTGGTCGGTTAGAGTGTACAGGCGAGCGTTTTCAATGGCTGTGGCAGCCTGGCTGGCAAATGCTGAGAGATATTTTTGGTCGTCGTCCCGTAATAGGCGATCGCCCTGATCATTCAATAATTCGATAGCGCCTATAACCTGATGGTTTACTTCCAGCGGAACAGTGAGCAAAACCGCCTGTTCCTCTTCGCCGGTACTAAATCCATCGGCGCTGATGCTAACTTTCTTAGTAAGCATACCCGATGGCTCATCTACTAGCAGTAAGGCGCCATTTTCTGAGCCTGCAAGCTGAAGAGCGCTTTCAAGAATGATCTTTAGCAATGGCTCAATCTCTAAAGTTGAGTTCAACCTTTTTGCCGCTTCGTTGAGTTTAGCGAGTTGCTGAGTTCTTTGCTCCATTCGCGAGATCAGTTGGGATTTCACGATAGCGCTTGCGGTTTGATCCGCGATGGCTTGCAAGGTTTCTTTTTGTCGATTGGAGTATTTGACCGTGGTGGAGGTGCAACCGATCGATAAGCAGCCAATTATATCGGCGCCTGAATTCAGCGGAACGCCTATGAATGAGTGAATGCCGCCCAAAGGACGTGGAATTTCCATTTGTTGGCAGGTAAGCTCCATATCATTCGATAGGATCGCTTTGCGTGTTTGGATGATCTTTTGTTCCGCGGTTTCATCCCCACTGGTGGGATTGTTTTCTTTTCGGTTAATTCTCTCTTCGTATTCAAGGTAAAAAGGATAGTAATAAAACCCCTGCTCTGGGTTGAATAGCATAATCTTAAAAACATCGGCGGGAATTACCTGAGTGGTTTGGGCATAGATCAGCTCCAACATATCGTCAAAGTGAATGGTGATATTAATGCCCTGAGAGATCCTTGAAAGGATGGTCATTTCATGGTTCTTCCGCTCCAGGTCACGGTTGTTTAAGTTTTGTACCAAATTTGAAACGTTATCAGATACTAGACCAGCGAGAGTTACCACTTTGGTTGGAAGATCAACATCCTCGGAAGGTCCTTTGAAAATTTCGAACCATCCTGCCAATCTCTCTTGTTTGTAAAGGGGTAGATAATAGCAATCGTCTCGAAGGATGTAAGGGCTGTGTTTGTTTTGTTTTTTAAGAATAAACGCGGAAACTTCATCTAGGTTGGAAGCGGGTATCTTGCCTTCTTTGGAGTTTTTAGCGGTTGGTTGTTGCGCATAAGAATCCGACGAAGGTTCGTAAACAAAGAGATCAAAAGAAATCCCCAATAGCTCTTTTTTGGCAATTTGGATCAGATCGCGGACGATCTCTTCAATTGTTTTCATTGAACGAAACTCAATTCATTGAATGAAAAACATTTGCCCTTGTCAGAAAAGACAAAGCTATTAGGGAGATATGTTGAGACTATTTGCCCGGGTTCGGCTGGATATTCATCATATTTGCTGTTGCTGCAATAGATACCCATCATAAATGGTCCAATTGTTTTAGAATGATATGGCTAAATATCGAGATTTCTTACCTTTTTTGCATGGGTGGTAATAAATTTTTTGCGTGGGGCAACTTCATCGCCCATTAGGATATCAAAAGTGCGTTCAGCTTCGGCGGCATCTTCTACTGAGACTTGTAACAACGTTCGATTGACTGGATTCATCGTCGTTTCCCAAAGTTGGTCAGGATTCATTTCGCCTAACCCTTTGTAACGCTGCAGCGATGCTTTTTCGCTATCTTTGCCGAGTTCAAGAATCGCGGCATCTTTTTCTTGGTCTGAATAAAGGTAGCGGGCTTGTTTTTTGTGTTCCAAACGATAGAGCGGTGGTTGGGCAATGTAAAGATGTCCTTGATCGATAAGGCTTGGCATATGTCTGAAGAAAAAGGTAAGTAGGAGCGTGCGAATGTGGCTGCCATCAACATCCGCATCTGTCATAATGATGATACGGCTGTAACGTAAACCGGAAATATCCATATTATTACCGATACCCATCCCTAAAGCGGAGATGAGGGATTTCACTTCGTTGTTGCCTAAGATCTTGTCGAGACGGGCGCGCTCTGTGTTTAGGATCTTACCGCGTAAGGGCAGGATCGCCTGAAAATGGCGATCGCGTCCTTGTTTTGCCGAGCCACCTGCCGAGTCACCTTCTACAATGTAGAGTTCGGTCTTGCTGGAGTCACGATCGGAACAATCGGCGAGTTTCCCCGGCAAGGTTAGCGATTCGAGAGCGGACTTGCGGATGACAAGGTCTCTGGCTTTACGGGCAGCATCTCTGGCGCGCGAAGAGGTCAAACATTTTTGGATGATTGCCTTAGCAGCTTGTGGGTTTTCTTCAAGGAAGATCCCAAATGATTCACTGACCACCTGTGTAACAATGGTTTGAACCTCGGGGTTCATCAACTTTACTTTTGTTTGTGATTCAAATTGAGGATCGGGATGTTTAATAGAAACGATCGCGGTCATACCTTCCCGGGTATCATCACCGGTAAAGTTGGATTCAGCGTCTTTGATCAAGCCATTTTTACGAGCGTAATCATTGATCACTCTGGTTACAGCGGTGCGAAGACCGGTCATATGCGTACCGCCATCAATGGTGTTGATGGTGTTGGCAAAAGAGAAGACGGATTCGGAAAAAGCATTGGTATATTGGATCGATACTTCAACGCCAATACTTTCGATCTGTTTTTCCGCGTACATTACTGGGTGCAAATTCTCGCGGTTCTTATTGAGATACCTTACAAAGGAACGAATACCACCCTCAAAATAGAAGGTCATGGCGCGGTCAACCCGAAGATCGACCAAGTTGATGGTTACGCCGCGGGTTACAAATGCCATTTCCCTAAACCGTTGTACCAAAGTTTCGAAGCGATATTCTGGACTTTCTTTAAAAATCGTTGGGTCGAATTTGAAAGTGGTTTTTGTGCCGTGGGCTTCTGGTTTGGCTTTGCCGATCACGTGCACTTCGTTCATCGGGATACCGCGTTCGTAACGTTGAGAATGAACTAACCCACTCTTGGTTACTTCTACTTCGCACCATTCTGAAAGAGCGTTTACGGCAGAAACACCTACACCATGTAAACCGCCCGATACTTTGTATCCGCCGCCACCAAACTTACCACCAGCGTGAAGCACGGTCATGACTACTTGCAAGGCAGAGATCTTTTTCTCGGGGTGAATTTCTACCGGGATACCTCGGCCATTGTCCTCAACCGAAATAGCGCTATCTGGATGGATGGTGACGTCGATCTTATTACAAACGCCTGCTAAGGCTTCGTCTATTGAGTTATCCACCACTTCGTAAATGAGGTGATGTAAGGCTTTTTGGTCGGTGCCACCAACGTACATACCAGGTCGGCGGCGTACTGCTTCGAGTCCTTCCAATATTTGAATACTCGATGCATTGTAATTAGCGGGAGTTGTCACAACGTCCTCCAAGGAGATTATCTTCCTGAATTTTTAATTTCATTTTTCGATTTAAACCATAGGACAGTTTGTTCGATCCAACTGTTTGTTTCCTGATAATACATAAAACTTGCTGCTAACAAGCCAGTCGCGACAAAACCATGCCCGAAAATACCGAAGAGCGACATCCAAGAGGTTGTTGGCGCAGAGCGCCATAGAGCATCCATCGCCTGAGAAATAAACAAGGCAATAATAGTAAACCAGCCCAAGGTAGGAATTCCATAACGGAGAGAGCGCCAACTAAGTTTGAAGCCTTCTAGAACATTTGTCGTCCCATCAAAAAGGGGAAAGTAGGAATAAAAAACCAACATCAACAGCCAAGCCAAAGGAACCATTAATAGGATGCCAAGAAAGGAGCGCACCCCGTCTCCGAGCTGGCTGATAAGTAAAAACAAAACAGAGATGGGTAAATTTAGGAAAAAGAAGAATACAAACCAGATAATATTTAACAGAAAAACATTGAGGATCAGTTTAGGTAACGACAGAGCGTTATTGGTACTTAGGCTTACCCGTGATACAGAGCGAAAATAAAGGATCCCGAACAAGATGCCGATCAAATTCAAAGCCAAGATCACGATCAAGTTACTCTCAATGGTCAGAAAGAGCATTGAGGTTTTAGGGCCGAGAGGTGTATCGTTTGATAGTGCTGTGCTAAACAAGCTGAATATTCCTACCGGGTAGGTTCGAAGAACTGACAAAAGATTCATACTAACCTTAATTTCGGTTAAGGCGGTAATTATTTCAGCGGGAAGTTGTTGAGCCGATTCTTTAATTAATGCGAAAAAAGGGTCGATCAACGAGTCTACCTTTACTTGCGGGCCAAGCCATAAAAATAGATCTAATAATATGGGAAGGATAATCAAATAGATGTGGTTCGCAACGATATTAAACCCTTTTATCAATGTTTTAAAAACACTGGGAGGGGTTGGAAATGTGGTAATATCTTGATTTTTTATATCCATAACCTTTTAATTTTACCATACCTGCACTTTATTCGTTAATTAATGAAAGAACCGCGGTCTACTACGGAAAAACCGCATTCAACACCAAATTTGGGCGAAAAATACGGTATATTATGGTCATAGATTGATATGAATACCGAAAATGATCCTTCCACAAAATTAAACCGATTGAGCGTATTTGTCTCGATCATTTTGATTGCCCTTGGTATCTCCGTGCTGATCCCATCCAGCTTGTTTGAGATCACCACCCGTGTTTTTAGCCTGCAATTTTCCTTTCCTGTAAACTTATACTTTTTCTCCAACATCCTCATAACATTGCTCACCGCTACGGGTATGATGTGGTTTTTGCAAAGTCACCCAAATCTGAGCCGGGGAACTTTAATACAGCATAGCATTACACCTTCCATCACTTCGTTCATCCTCAGCATCGTATTACACTCTATGAAGATTGGGCCGAGCTGGTGGTTCATATTTTTAATGGGTGGCGCTGTTCTTCTGCTTGTGATCATAGCGGAGTATGTAGTGATCGAACCTACTGATGTTTGGTTCCCCTTTTCTATTGTTGGATTGATGTCGCTTTCTTATCTTTTGTTTTTGATCTTTCTTTCCGCCATCTCATTTTCTGACCAACGATTGTTCACCGTTGCCTTAATCGTTTTTCCGATCTCATTTTTAGTTACCCTACGTTCTATTCAACTTAGAACTAGTAAGTGGGAGACGGGTTGGGCGATTGGGATCAGTTTTGTAACAACCCAATTTGCTCTTGTTTTCCATTATTGGCCTATTACACCTGTTCAATATGGTGTTTTCATCACAGGGATCCTCTTTTCTTTGGTAGAGTTTTCGCAGAATATTCTCGAAAAGAACCCCCTCAAACGCGCTGTCATCGAACCTGCTGTCGGCTTTCTTCTATTTGTTCTAATTGGGATACTACTATAATCATGACTAATAAATTTATAACGCTCAACCAGCAACAACTATTCTTTATCCACAAACAATCAGAACGGGAAGCCCCGCGGGAAGCCTGTGGGTTGTTGGCCGGAAAGGCTGGTGTAGTAACCATGGTGATACCTGTAAATAATGCCGAACCGGACAGCAGGCGTTTTCGGATGGACCCAAAAGCACAGCTGCGGGCGATGGAATTGATGGATATTGAAGGTTTGGAGTTTTTAGCCATTTATCATTCCCACCCAAAGGGAAAGTATTACCCCTCTGACACCGATGTGCGAGAGCACGCCTATCCAGTGATCAGTGTGATCTGCTCAAAAGTTGGCCGGAAATGGGCCTCACAAGCATTTTGGATCGAAAATGGAAAATTCGAAGAAGTGCCCATTCTTAGTGCCTAATGTAACTTAGATCACATTTAAGGGTTTTACTTTTTATACCCGGAGGATTTGATGCAATATATTTTGTTTTTTGGTGTTATTTTTGTTGGATATTTATTGGGTTCCATTCCCAATGGCTTGTGGATCGTGAAGGTTGTAACCGGAAAAGACGTTCGACTGATCGAAAGCGGACGAACCGGAGGCACAAATGTGTTACGGGCCGCTGGTTTTATTCCAGGCCTACTGACCGCTTTATTGGATATTCTAAAAGGAGCGAGCGCTGTTTGGGTCGCTAAAGCGGCTTTTCCCGAAGAGGTTTATCCCGGAGTTTACTGGGTATATGTTTTGGCGGCAACGGCTGCCATTCTTGGACACAATTATTCCATCTTTATGCCTGAGTTTGATGAGCAGAAGAAGTTTCGTCGTTTTCGCGGTGGTGCTGGCGGAGCGCCTGCCCTTGGTGGAGCGATCGGTTTGTGGTCGCCAATCGCTTTGATTATTTTGCCCTTGGGCGTGATCGTTTACTTTACGATTGGATATGCTTCTGTTACCACACTAAGCGTTGCGTTTTTCGCGATGGTAGTTTTTGGAATTAAATACCTTCTTGACCCAACCAGCTCCGACAACCCACTACCTTATGTTTTATATGGTTTGTTCGCGATCATCTTATTGGCATGGGCCTTAAAACCCAATATTACCAAGCTGATCGCTGGCAATGAACGGGTGATCAATATTAGTTTGCACGGCTGGCTGAAGAAGAAAAAAGAAAACAAGACACAAGAGGATTAATCCTCTGTGTCGGGCAGGTCTTTCTCTAGCAACGCTTTATAGAGTGCTCTCAGGTTATGTTGGTGTAGGGTTTCGGCTAATCCGCCTAAATAAACTCGGCTTTTCCCGCATTCCTCAATAGAAACTTCATCCAGGTAATCGATGGGTGATTTTCTTTTTAAAGCAACTCTTACATGTTTTCGTATGTTCGATAGATAGGCAAGGTTATCTTTTACCGCGGCTTCGATCTCACCACGTAAAACAATATCTCCGTGCCCCTGAATAATGTTCTCCAAGCCCATTTTGCCGATCTTTTTGATCGATGCGACAATGTCATTGATATTGCCATCAACGATGAAGGGCAAAGGCATAAACGAATCGCCGGCAAAGAGGATGCGATCTTCTTCTACTAATACCGAGATACCGTCATTGCTATGGCCGGTGGCGGGGGATAAGATCAAATTCTTTTTTCCAACGCGTAAAATCATATCCCCATCATCAAATGTTAGATGAGGAAGCACGATCTTCACTTGGCTAAGGGAGGGATTACCCACTTTTGCGCTTTCGAAGGATGGGATGCTTTTTGATTCCATCAGATCACGGCAAAGGGTGTGGGAAATTATGGTTGCTCCAGGGAAAAAGCAATTACCCCAGGTATGGTCAGCATGGTAGTGGGTATTGATAACATAACGAACATGAAGGTTAAGATCATGTTCCACAAATTCTCTGATCGCAATGGTCTCTTCGGGTGTGGCAAGGGTATCGATCACTACTGCCCATTGCGGACCGGTTACAACACCAGCTGTAACCTGAGCATAGATCTCACTCTGAAACCAATAAACATTTTCTGATACTTTTTCTCGATGCATATTTCGCCTTATTTATTAAGATAGCCTATAGATAGCATAAACTGAATACAAAATCAAGAAAGTTGTGACATTTTAAGTACAAAAATATAACCCTTGTTAGGGGTTATATTGATCTTCGGTCATTACGGAGGTTAATTCTCGTCCGGACAGTTATCTAAAATCTTGTCAATTCGATCCAATACTTTTTCTTCTAACTTATCGATCGCCTCTGAAGACTCGATGTTTTCTTGCAATTGATCGATATTGGTCGCGCCAGTGATAACACTGCTTACCTCTTTACGCCTTAATAGCCAAGCGATTGCTAGCTGGGATGTTGTTATGTCTAATTCATTCGCTAATTGTGTTAGTTGATCAACGATCTCGATTCGTTCAGGGGTAATGCGGTCTTTGATCCAGTTCATACTTTCCAGCGACGCGCGGCTGCCCGCGGGGATGCCGTTTTTATATTTTCCGCTTAATACACCGTAATAGAGCGGGCTCCAAGTGGTTAAACCTAAACCGTATTCCTTACAAACGGGGTTCAGTTCCATCTCCACACGCCGGCGGTGGAACATATTGTACTGAGGTTGCTCCATACTCGGGGATATGAGATGATTTTGGGTCGCGAAGGCAATGGCGGCGGTGATCTGCCAGGATTTCCATTCTGAGGTACCCCAATAAAGGATCTTACCCTGTCGAATAAGCATATCCATGGTAACCACCACCTCTTCGATAGGGGTATCTGGATCAAAGCGGTGACAGAAGTACAGATCTAAATAATCAGTGCCCACTCTCTTTAGAGAGGCGTTGATGGATTCAACAATATGCTTCCGCGATAACCCTCTGCCGTTTGGGCCGGGCATAGTGGGCCAAAATACTTTTGAGGAGAGTACTATGGACTCTCGAGGATAATCATTGATGGCGTGGCCCAACACCACTTCCGCTTGTCCGTTGGCGTATATATCAGCGTTATCAAAAAAGTTGATCCCAAGGTCGTATGCCCCGCGAATTAACTCCACCGATCTTTTCTCGTCTATTTGGCTTCCAAAAGTGACCCAGGAACCAAGAGAGATCTCGCTAATTTTTAAGCCTGATTTTCCCAATCTTCTATAATGCATTTATTCGTCCTTTTAGCGGGTTATTTCAACGATCCCGCCGAGTGTATTGATGGATAACATCCATTCAGAACCAATGGTGAAGATCTGGAAATACTCCAAATCCGTCGTTGAGTACGTTTTTTGCCCACCGCTGGTATCGAACACAACTTCGAATTGTTCAGCGCGGTCGCCTTCTCGTTGGTGGGTGGATAAACTAAGTGATGGCCAGGCGGGGTTTAGGTCATTTCCTTGAGAGATCACTTTATCCGCCACGACCCATTCCTTTGAAGTGTATGTACAATAATCATCATACACTTCATAAGTACATTCTTCAACGATTTCCGCCGCGCCATTTCCTTGATCTACCATTTTGGTGGCGCAAACTTCCTTTGAATTGGCGGTGGGTTGATCTGAAGTTCCTCGAAATTTCAGGGCGCACTGCGCAATTACTCCTTCTGCCGGGATGAGATCTTTCCATTCCTGTTTTTTTACATCAAGAAAGCTTTCGATCTGGATCGAGCGCGTCCAGTTGGTGGCATCAACAACGCCAAGTACAGATGTTGATTTAAAAAATAACAGCCAGACCAAGGAACAAAGTAGTAAGAAACCGGCAATGATAGGAAGCATCATCCAAGGGCGAAAATTGCTTTGGTTGCCATTCACTGGTAGCGATGCGCTTACACTCGTTTGATCAGCGATCGGCGGAGGCGATTCAAGTTTGGTACCGCATTTTGAGCAGACCTTTACGGCGTTTCCATTGACCGTTCCGCAAGTTGGGCATGTTTTTGGAGCTAAAATCTTGCCCGCGATCCTCTTTGCTCCGCCAACAAGGTCACCACCACATTGTGAACACGACGTTGCTTTTTGCGGATTTCTAGTTCCACAATAGGGGCAATGAATATCAGCCCCTTGTTTCACAGCCTCCAACTCTTCTTGTTTAATGATTACTTTCGCGTTTTCGTCGAGTGTGAAATCAATATCTGTAGGTTGTGGCCCGCCACAGTTCAAACAATTTTTATCAAGGCCTTTATTCTTCGTTTGACAATTAGGGCATTCCCAGGTTAATTCAACAAATCCGAGAGTTTTTTTCTTCATATCGACCTTTTATATTGAGAAATTAAAAATCTGGTGATGTATTGCATATTATTATCGCATACACCACCAGATTTTCAAAAAAATTCAGTTAATTGATGTTGTTAAAAAGCAGCCTTATTTAACAACAAGGATCAAAAACATTCTACAAACTCGGGTATTGCCAGTGAGAACCGCCCATGTAGTGGAATACAAACCAGGGCTTTTTGGAGCTTCCATATCAATGGTCATCCGTAATTTCTCGCCCTTACCAACATCGGCCGGTAAAGCATAGGCAGCGCTTTTTGTGTACATTGCTACCCCTGAATAGTGGGCATAGCTGGATTCACTGGCGTGCCAAACGGCATCGCCGGTGTTTTGTACAACCCAGGTCATATCAAAGGACTGTCTGGGCTTCATTTCAATATAATCTGCTGGTTGTTGGTTGATCCAGGTGCACGCGTAGGTTTCATCAGGATGGAATTTGTCTGTGTTCACATCGATTGGAGTTCTAGGATGCTCTAACGTGTCAACAAATTCTCTTGCGCTCATTGCTTCGGGCTCACCATCGATCTTGGGCTGTTGTGCCAACGCAAAAGCAGAGCTTGTGGGCAGTAAGGATACAAGCATAAACACCAACAAGATAATGCTTAGATTTTTTTGTGTATTTTTCATTTCAAACTCCTGTCTGCTTTTAAATATATCATAAAAAATAAAGCGGGTATCCTCACAGAACAAGCCCAAAGACCTTGGCGATTAATCAGATCCAATGCCAAGTGGCTTCCATTTATTTTCGTCTTTAAGGCGGTGATCTGAGCCGCCACGATGGTGCAGATCATCGAAACCTTCTGGTTTGATGAAGAGCTGATCGCCATCTAACAAACCGGTTAGCCCCGTTTGGCCAACTTCTGGGCGTTTGCTTTGGCAGGCTTTACAAGTCTTTGGATCGTGGATCTTGTATTCGGTGGGTTCTTCGTAGGTTGTGATGTACCCTTCGTAGTTTCTCAGCAGGATTTTATGGTCGGACATACTGATCTGATAATTGGGCTGCAAGGGAATCTTGCCGCCGCCGCCAGGTCCATCGACAATATATTGGGGAACCGCGTATCCGGAAGTGTGGCCACGCAGGCCTTCGATGATCTCGATGCCCTTGGCTACCGGTGTGCGGAAATGGCCAGCGCCTTCCACTAGGTCGCATTGGTAGAGGTAGTAGGGTCGTACTCTGGCTCGGACAAGCTTGTGAACCAAATCGCGCTGAATGTGAACGCAATCATTAACGCCGGCAAGTAATACCGATTGATTGCCCAGCTGAATGCCGGCTCGGGTTAACCGATCGGTTGCCTGGGTGAGCTCCAAAGAGATCTCGTTGGGATGGTTGACGTGGATGTTCATCCATAGCGGATGGAACTTGCTAAGCATATCGCAAAGTTCTTGGGTAATTCGCTGCGGCATGAACACGGGTACGCGTGAACCAATGCGGATAATCTCGATGTGAGGAATCTCGCGCAGACGGGTTAGTAATTCTTCAAGGATCTTGGGGGCAAGTACTAAGGGATCCCCGCCCGATAAAAGAACATCACGAATTTGGGGAGTGTTTTTGATGTACTCGATCTGAGCTTCAAATTCCGCACGATTGAAGGTTTGTCCGGGATCGCCGACGATGCGAGAGCGGGTGCAGTAACGACAATAAGAAGCACATTGAGTAGTTACCAACATTAACACGCGGTCGGGGTAGCGATGAACCAAACCTGGAACAGGCGAATGACGGTCTTCGGCGAGAGAGTCTTCCATCATAGCGGTAAAAGCTTGAAGCTCCTCTGCTCTTGGGATGATCTGCTTTCTTACCGGGTCTTCAGTATCATCCGGATCGATCAACGAAATGTAGTATGGTGTAACATCAACTCTGAATAGTCCGCTGCTGTTTAGTGCACGTCGTTCGCTCTCAGTCAGTGGGAAGATCTTCTCGATCTCTTCCGCGCTATTGAGCCGATTACTTAACTGCCAACGCCAGTCATTCCATTTCTCGTCGGGGGTGTTCTCATAAATCTTAGCTCTTTTTGAAACAAAAGGGGCGACCATATGAACTCCTATCTATTAAATTAAATGAATATAGAAATTAATTCTGAGAGAGTTGGAGAACAGGGGGGTCGTGGTCAGGTAAATACATTGGTTTGGTTGTTATTTTCGATTTCTTCTTATAATTAAACCTAAGATTACCAATTATATAATAAAAAAGGTGCGCATACTATGACCATCGAAGGAACTCATGGGCTATGGGCTGATCTTCATCAGCCAGATCTCCAACCAGATAACTCAGATATTTCAGTTCTCGGAATTCCTTTCGATGGCTTGGCAAGCGCCCGCCCGGGGGCTGCGGCCGCGCCAAAAACGATTCGCGCTTGGTCACGCCACTTAACTCCCTTTAGCGAAGATCGAACCGACCTTCGCGAGATAACGATATGCGACCTTGGTGACGAAGTCATATCCAACCCGCCCATCGATTTTGAGCGCATTAGACAGAAGATAGCTGGTTTGCCGAATATCCTTATTGCGCTTGGTGGTGATCACTCTGTTTCAATTCCATTGCTGCAAGGGCTATTGTTGCGCCGGCCTAAAATGGGAGTGCTCTGGCTGGATGCCCATCCTGACCTTTGTGATTCGTTCGATGGGTCACGGCTATCACATGCCTGCGTGTTGAAGCGCGCGCTAGATGCTGGTTTAGATCCATCGAGGGTTTGTATGGTTGGGTTGCGATCCTGGGAAGAGCAAGAGATAGAGCTGATCGAAAGCGGTAAATTGAATGTGTACACCGCGCAGCAAGTCTACGATACTGGAATTAAATCGATTTTGCCCGAGATCATCGCGAAATTATCTACTTGTGACGGGGTATACGTATCCTGTGATATCGACGTTTTGGATCCTTCCATTGCTCCTGGAACTGGAATTCCGGATCATGGAGGTTTGGGAATGCGGGATGTTTTAACTCTGCTACGCTCCCTACCGAAAAATATAGAACTCTTGGGTTTAGATGTGGTCGAGGTAGCACCCCCTTTGGATCCAACGGATTCAACTGTGTTTGCGGCATTAAAGATCATTATGGAGTTTGTAGGGGTTGTTGCAAGACGAAAAGAATAAACAAAAAAGCATCGAATTGCGTTATAATTTATAGTTAAGTAAAAACTTAGATGAAATTTACACTAGGTTTTTTTGTTATTGGGCGATCCATTATGTTTTGATGGTCTGGAGGAATTTTTTTACGTCTAAATTATTCCTCCCACAACTACTAATCATTAGGATTGGTCTCATCATTATTCTTAGTTGAAAAGGAACGAAAGTATGAACAAAAAATTTAATTTTATTCTTGCAAGTATCTTGGTCTTATCCCTGATCCTTGCTGGCTGCGCACCCGCGGCCCCTGTAACCGAAGTGGTTGAAGCAACAGTTATTCCCGCCACCGAAGCCCCAGCTCCCACTGAAGCACCTACAACTCGCCCCGCTCCCGCGAATACCAATCTCATTCTCGCAACCACCACTTCCACCCAGGATTCTGGTTTATTGGATGTGTTGATTCCGATGTTTGAAGCAGAATACGGATATGTGGTTCAAACAGTAGCGGTTGGTTCTGGCGCCGCCATCAAAATGGGCCAAGAAGGAAACGCTGACGTCCTGTTGGTTCACTCCCCGGCTGCCGAAAAGACCTTTATGGCAGATGGTTGGGGTAAAGACCGTTCTTTGATCATGCATAATGATTTTATTGTGGTTGGCCCCGAGGCTGATCCCGCTGGAATTAAAGGATTAACCGCGGCGGAAGCGTTTGCCAAGATCTTTGCCGCCGGCACTGAAAACGCCGAGAGCGTTGTCTTTGTTGCTCGAGCGGATGAATCTGGAACCAGTACCAAGGAATTAGGTATTTGGAAAAAAGCCGAACTTGATCCCGCGGGTTCGAAGCCAGCTTGGTATGTTGAGACTGGTCAGGGTATGGGTGCTTCGTTGACCATCGCATCTGAAAAAGGTGGCTACATCCTCGCGGATCGTGCTACATACTTAGCTAACAAAGCAAACTTGAGCTTGGTAATTTTGAGCGAAGGAGATAACAGCCTTTTGAACATTTACCATGTGATGACCGTAGATACAGCCAAGTGGCCAAAAGTGAACTACCAAGGCGCTACTGATTTTATGAGTTTTATGCTTAGTGAATCCACTCAAGCCGAAATCGAAAAATTCGGTGTCGATAAGTACGGTCAGTCTTTGTTTATCCCTGACGGGACAAAAACTGACGCTGACTACGGCTTGTAATAGTCGAATTTGGCCGAATGGGATATACTCCCATTCGGCCATTTTTTAGTATGTTACCTACCCTCTTTACTCTTTTCTCCGATCCTGAAATTTGGGGAATTACCAAATTATCACTTTCAGTTTCCGGTATTTCCACGCTTATCAGCATACTTTTTGGCTTGCCAATAGGCACTTTTTTAGCCTTAAACCGATTTCCCGGTAGAGGTCTGCTATTAACGATCATCAATACGGGTATGGCTTTGCCACCAGTCGTTGTTGGTTTGGCTGTGGCGATGAGTTTGTGGCGATCTGGTTTTTTGGGGGGATTGCAGTTGATCTATACCCCAAGCGCGATCATCATAGCGCAGACCATCATCTCAGCGCCTGTGGTTACAGGGCTTACTGTCACCGCCTTACAACAGATCGATCCACGGCTTCGACAGCAATTGCTTGGGCTTGGGGCATCTACCATTCAGATGGTTGCAACCTTGTGGTATCAGGCGCGTCTTTCGCTGTTGGCTGCGGTAATGGCGGGTTTTGGTTCGGTCATCTCAGAGGTGGGGGCTTCGATGATGGTGGGTGGCAATATCAAGGGGCAAACAAGAGTCCTTACCACCGCTATCGTCTTAGAGTCCAATAAAGGTAATTTCGAACGAGCTATTATTCTTGGAATTTTTCTCTTACTCATCACAATGCTGATCAACTATGCCTTGACCTGGATCCAACAGCGGGGATCAAAATGACACCCTTGGTACAAATTACAAATTTGGAAGTGAATAGAGATGGCAGGCGAGTGTTGGCTGTTGATTCCTTCAATATTAATTCAGGCGATGTGATCGCGATCATTGGCCCAAACGGTGCGGGAAAAAGCAGTTTTTTGTTAGCGCTTGCTCGATTATTGAAGACCGATAAGGGTCGTATCTTTTTTGGAGATACCATCGAAAAGCCGCTACCCGATCTTGAATACCGCCGAAAATTGGCTGTGGTAATGCAAGAACCGTTGTTGCTAGACGCATCGGTGTATGATAATATCGCGGTTGGGTTGCTTTATCGGGGAATTGATAAGGCAAAAATCAAGGTTGAAGTGGAAAAATGGGCGAAAAAATTCAATATCCACACCCTATTAGACCGTTCGGCCTATAAAATTTCGGGTGGTGAATCGCAGCGTGTTAGCCTTGCGCGAGCGTTTGTTTTAGCGCCAGAACTATTATTGCTAGACGAGCCCTTTAGCTCGTTAGACCCGCAAACACGAAAGTCCATCATTTTGGATTTGAAAAAAGTGATCGGCGAAACCAAAACAACTACCCTATTCATCACACACGATCTTGATGACTCGTTAGTTCTCGCGGATCGCATTGCTGTGGTGTGGGATGGAAAGGTGATCCAAACAGGTTCAAAGCAAGAAGTACTCACTCATCCGGCAAATGATGAGCTACGAATGTACCTAGGCTCGTTTTATTAAGGCGCCGGCTAACTTACCTTTCTATCTCTTTTACCTCGCCATCAATAATTTCTTCTGGTTCGTTTGCAGTTTTGGTATCATTAATCACGCCGATCAAAGTGTTGCGAACTTCTTGCACGACGTTAGGCGGGCATAGTTCAACGAACATGTACTGAAAAAACCACATCACCGCGATATCATCGATAGCGCTAACACCAAGAATCATTGGGATAAGATCGAATGGATAGATCAGGTAGATGATTCCCGCTAAGGGAATTAGTTTTAGAAATGGATTCACACGGCGGTCGTTGATTAACGCATAGATCAACTTGAGGTGAAGAAGTACCTCGCCGATGGGTGTCTTGTTATAGCTTGATAATTGTCCGGGTTCTTTGTTTGTCATAAATAAATAGTATCACAAACGCAACCTAAAAATTATCGCCAGAACTCTTGACTGGGATCTGGTTGAGGTCGTAGGGGGTGATCTGGTAAACGTAATAATTCAACCAATTTGCAAACAACAAATTAGCATGACCTCTCCAAAGTACCATAGGCTCACGTGTTGGATCGTTTTTAGGATAATAATTTTTCGGAATATTGATTGGTAAACCCTTTTTGACATCACGATCATATTCACTCTTTAAAGTAGTTTGATCGTATTCTGAGTGGCCGGTAATGAACAGATGCCGGCCGTCTTTGGCCCCAACTATATAAACCCCAGCCTCATCCGATTCAGCAAGAATATTCAACCCATCCACCTTGTCAATATCGCTTCTCCGAATTTCAGTGTGCCTTGAGTGAGGCGCGAGGAATACGTCATCAAAGCCGCGCATTAATTTTTCCTTGGGGGCTAGGTTTTGGTGTTCAAAAACACCAAACATTTTTTGAGGCAGTTGGTATTTCGGGATTCCATACATATGGTACAAAGCGGCTTGAGCGCCCCAGCAAATGTAAAAAGCGGATTCAACGTTTGTTTCTGCCCAATCGATGATCTTGGTCAGTTCTGGCCAGTAATCTACATCCTCAAATTTCATCTGCTCTACCGGAGCGCCGGTAACGATCAAACCATCGAATTTTCGATCTTTAATTTCCTCAAACGTTGCGTAGTGATTCAATAAATGGTCTGCGTCAGTATTTTTCGATTCGTGGGTTTCAGTATGCAGTAGGGTGATATCTACTTGTAGTGATGAGTTTCCCAGCAAGCGCAATAACTGCGTTTCGGTGGCTATTTTGGTGGGCATAAGATTAAGAATGGCGACGTTCAGGGTACGAATATCCTGGCTTTCCGCACGTTCTACGCCCATGATGAAGACGTTTTCAGATTCAAGGGTTGATCGAGCTGGTAAGGTAGAAGGGATTTTTACTGGCATGGCTCTATCCTATTAGGTATTTTGGGGCTGCTTTATGAAAGCAGCCCAACAAATGATTAATTGTTTATTTTGTTAGCGCTTGGTTCAGGTCCCAGATGATGTCATCGATATCTTCAATGCCGATGCTCAAGCGAATGAAATCGGGGCTAACCCCAGCGGCGTTCTGTTCCTGCTCGCTGAGCTGGCTGTGAGTGGTGGAAGCTGGGTGAATAGCGAGTGATTTTGCGTCGCCTATGTTGGCTACATGGCTGAAGAGCTGTAAGCTCTCAATGAACTTGCGGCCCTCGGCAGCTCCGCCTTTGATGCCAAAACCAAGGATTGAACCTGTTCCTTTGGGGAAGTACCGTTTGGCGATCTCGTGGTCGGGGTGGCTTTTTAGGCCAGGATACTTAACCCAGGTAACATTGGGGTGCCGTTCGAGGTATTCCGCAACGGCCTGAGCATTTTGTACGTGTCGCTCAATTCGGATACTGAGAGTTTCTAAGCCTTGTATGGTTTGCCAACTATTGAATGGGGATTGGCAGCCGCCGATATCACGCAGAACGTGTACGCGGGCCTTAATTCCAAAGGGAGGCAACCCTGCGCCAATAAGGCTGGCATAAACCAATCCGTGATATGACGGATCGGGTTCGGTGAAGTTGGGGAAGCGGCCGGATGTGTAATCGAAATTGCCGCCATCGACAATCAAACCGCCGATACTTGTGCCATGACCACCAATGAACTTGGTGGTGCTATGGGTAACTACATTAGCGCCCCATTCGATGGGTCTAAATAGATAGGGGGAGGGTATGGTGTTGTCGATCATCAGAACGATATTATTCTGGCGGGCGATCTCGGCTACGCGCTCGATTGGGAAAACTGAAATATCGGGGTTACCTAAAGATTCACCATACAAGATCTTGGTGTTTGGTTTAATGGCATTGGCAAAGTTTTCAGGGTTGCTTGGGTCAACAAAAGTGACCTCAATGCCCAGTTTGCGTAGGGTGTAATTGAACTGGTTGTACGTACCGCCGTACAGTTTGCTGCTAGAGACGATGTGATCGCCGGCTTCGCACAAGGTGAAGATAGCTTGCGCTTGGGCAGCGTGCCCTGAGGAAGTTGCTAAGCCCGCAACGCCGCCTTCAAGATCCGATACTCTTTGTTCCAACACATCGGTGGTGGGGTTCATAAGACGGGTGTAAATATTGCCTAATTCTTTGAGGGCAAAAAGGTTTGAGGCGTGTTCAGTGCTTTTAAACTGATAGCTGGATGTTTGATAAATGGGGATCGCGCGGCTGCCGGTTGTGGGGTCTGGCGAGTACCCTGAATGTAGCTGGCGGGTTGAAAAACCAAATTTGTGTTCTTTTGCTGTCATAGTTCCTCCGAATATGATTATTGGTTACCACCCTTATCCAGAAGAAACAAAAAAGCTTCTTCGGGTAAGATAAAGAAGAAGCCTCACTAATACACTTCTCTCATCTTCCAGATATTACATGCGGAATTGGCACCTTGACTTTTCAGTCAGGTTGTCGAGGTTTCATAGGGCCGGTCCCTCCACCTCTCTGGATAAGAGTTACTATTAAATTGTAGCAAGTTTATATCATATGGCTTTTCTACCGTCAAGGGTGGAATTAGGACTAAATTAGTAATATTTAGTTTGAATTCAACAACCTTTTCTGATTTAGAATTGGACCATGCCTTATATTATTGATGGACACAACCTGATACCCAAGTTCGGAATTTCGCTTACCGCGGAAGATGACGAAGCCCAATTGGTAAGGATCGTCCAGGAGTTTGCGCGTATCACTCGAAAAGGTATCATCGAGATCTATTTTGATAAAGCAGCTCAAAGCCCATTTCCTTTTGCTATCCCAAGTTTTTTAAAGGTCACCTTCACAAAAAATGGTCAATCCGCTGATAACGCAATTATCAAGCGAGTGCAACAACTAAAAAATGACGCCAAAAATTGGCAGATCGTTTCTTCAGATCATTATGTTCAACGCGAAGTGAAGCGATTTGGGGCAAATTTTTTATCTGCTGAGGAGTTTGCCAGGCTAGTATATGACGAGATAAACAAAGCGGGGGCTAAACCAGAACGAGTTGATAAGCTCTCTTCGGATGAAGTGGATGAATGGATGGATCTATTTTCAGGAAAGAAGAAAAATGATCAATAATTCAAAAAGGGAAAATGCCGATAACAGCATTTTCCCTTTTTGTTGTTTTACCTTGAACTAAATGGAATTAGTTACAGGTGAAGTTGAATAATAAGCGGCTAAAATATTTTTTTCCACCTTCGGGGGACGTGGTGTGAATGGATACCCAGCGATCGATCCCTTGGATGTGTTCTTTGGTCATATGCCAAGTCCAATATACTGTTTGTGATCCAGCTTCGGTAAATGTCAAATTACCACCAACCCAGGTACCGTCAAATGGGTTTCTGTCCCAGGTGAAGGTTAATTTTCCTGGCCCATTGGCTGTGATCTTAGCGGTGAAATCATAATAAGCGCCATCGGAGGTGCAGCCTTTTTGTGGGCGGCGGGTCCAATCGTACTCTACGCTAACAGCATTAAATTGCTCGTCGAAACGTCTTTCGTCAGCGACCTCAATTTGGACTTTGAGGGATTGATTGTACGAGCCGACACCCATGTAACCGCCATAAGGGGTAGCCACATGCCAATAACCAGTGTAGTTACCAATTTCTTCAGGGGCGGTAAGTTCTATCGAAAAATCGATTGTGTCGTCTGGGTAAACGGATCGGGTAAGGGGGATTTCGGTGACGTCCGTCATAGCATCGCCAGTATTCAAAGTTAGCGAATAGCTAGGATCCCATACACAATTGCCGTCATTGCGTACTCGCCAAGTTTTGGTAAATACACTTCCTTTGGTGATCAACATTCCATCTGGAATGGTGACATCGGATAGGAAGGTCATGGCGAAGCAAGGCTTGCCATTCGCCACACCCGGATCATTTGTAGGTGTTGGCAAAACGATCTTGGTAGCGGTGGCTTCGGGGGTGTTTGTCGCAGGCACTTCCGTTGGTGTTAGCATCGCCAACTCCGTGAAACGAGCCTCCACGGTTGAGGCAGCCTGGGTTGAGATTGCGGCTGCGTCTGGTGTGGGGTTGGATGTGCAGGAGCTGATCAGTGAAAACACTATCAGAAATGTTATCGACCTTAGTTTGTTTATTTTTGTCATAATTTTACCTTTCGAACATTAAGATTATAACAAATACTTGGAAAGTGGTTTTAACAAAAAAGGTTGGAGTTCGTTAAAACGAAACCCAACCTTTTTTATCTTTTTTGAAAATGGTTTTAGTCCGGCTTTCCACCAGCCATCCACAAACCAAGTTGTTCTTTTGTTACTGTCTTTGATTCTACAACCGCAACAACCTCACCGCGGTACATTACCGCAATTCGGTCCGAAAGGGCTAAAATCTCGTCTAATTCGGCTGAAATGACCAATACAGCGACGCCCCTGTCGCGCATCTTCACGATCTGGTTATGAATGTACTCGATAGAGCCTACATCCAAACCGCGGGTGGGTTGGCTGGCTATAACAAGATCTACCTGCCGGCTTAATTCGCGGGCAACAATAACCTTCTGCTGGTTACCGCCGGATAATTTGCTGGCGGACACATAGGGTGATGGGGTTCTAACGTCAAAATCCTCGATCAGTTTGCGGGCGTTTATGTCGATTGCTTTTTGTTGCAGCATTGCGTTTTGGCTGAATGGGAATTTGAAGTAATCGCAAAGGATCATATTATCCGCAACGGTGTAGCCAAGAACTAATCCGTGCTTTTGTCGATCTTCAGGGATATGCGCTAGCCCAGTGTTGGTGATATACCGTGGGGTGCTGTGGGTGACATCTTCACCTGAGAGGGTTACGGTTCCGCTTTCGATCTTGCGAAGCCCAGTCAATGCCTCTGCTAGCTCTGTTTGACCATTTCCTTGAACACCGGCCACGCCTAAGATCTCGCCAGCTTTTACCTCGAAGGATAGATCCTTGATAGCAACCAAATCGCGCTGATCAAGAACTCTTAGGTTTTTTACGGAGAGAACGACATCCGTTGGTTTAGCGGGTTCTTTATCTACTTTGAGGATAACCTCTCGGCCGACCATCATCGTTGCCAATTGGTGTTCATCAGATTCTGACGGTATCGCGCTTCCTACCACTTTACCACCCCGCATAACGGTGATTCGATCTGCTATGGCAAGAACTTCCCTTAGTTTGTGGGTGATGAAAATAATAGAAACCCCTTGCTTCTTGAGCTCTCGAATAATATTGAAGAGGTCATCTGCTTCTTGTGGGGTCAGTACAGCGGTGGGTTCATCCAAAATTAGGATTGAGGCATGCCGGTATAACGCCTTTACGATCTCAACTCTTTGTTGAACGCCAACGGGCAGATCCCCAACCAAGGAGGAGGGATCAATGTTGAAGCCGTATTTATCTGATAAGGCTTGCACCAAGCGAGATACTTCTTCTCTGTCAAGCTTGGCAAGAGGGGCTTCGGTTGGGTTCTTTCGATGATCGGTTTCGGAACCTAACATGATGTTTTCGGTGACGGAGAAAACCGGTATAAGCATAAAATGTTGATGAACCATACCAATGCCATGAACAATGGCATCTTTTGGAGAATGGAGCGAAATGGGTTGCCCATTAACGATGACTTCACCACCATCAGCTTTATACAAGCCGTAAAGAATATTCATCAGAGTCGATTTTCCGGCCCCGTTTTCACCGAGCAAGGCATGAACTTCACCCTCGCGCAGGTCAAAATTTACATTGTCATTTGCTAATACGCCAGGGAATTGTTTGGTAATTCCCTTGGCTTCCAAGACGATCTTAGTGTTATCTGCCATTTTTCCCGTCCTATTTTTCGTAAGGTTGACCATCGGCCGCCGGAGCGGAGGTCTTACCAATGATGCCGGTAAGGATGATCATGGTTAGAATGTAAGGAATTTGGCCAACAGCGTACGAATTCTGGAAGAATGACCATTCCGGTGGAATTGATGTTCGGAAGAACTGCAGGTTGATTTGCAGAGCTTGCGACGCGCCAAAAACCAGAGACGCGGCCCATGCGCCAATCGGTGTCCAGTTACCGAAGATCATAGCAGCGAGAGAAATAAAACCCCGGCCATTGGTCATAAGCGGCTCAAAGGAGGGAACAGATTCCAAGGTGAAATAGGCACCCGCAAGACCAGCGAAAAAACCACCGATGACAACGTTGAGGTAACGGGTTCGGATCACGTTGATACCTACAGTATCGGCTGCTTTAGGATGTTCGCCAACCGCTCTCATTCGAAGGCCCCAGCGGGTATTGAAAATGACATAATTGGCAACAAAAACGAAGATAACTGCAAAAATGGCGATCGGTTTTTGTTCAAACACCTTGCCGAAGGCGTTGGCTGTAACATAACAACCTTCTGTTCCACCAGTAAGGCTGCAGATCCATTCAATACCTTGCTTTACTGGAATTACGATGACAGGTAAAACGCCAGGGGCGTGAGGAACATTCCCTTGGAAGATACTGTTCTTATCAAAGAAAAGCTGTCGGTTTAAAAAGCCAGTGATACCAACAGCGAGAATGTTGATGACAGTACCGCCGATGATCTGATCTACCTTATAGGTGATGGATAAGGCGGCATGCAATAAGGCGAATAGGCCTCCTGTTAGAATGGCGATGAGCACGCCTACCAACAAGCTTGGCATTGCTCCAAAGCCAAAAATGGTGTTCATATAGATCGAACCAAGCCAACCGAAGAAGGCGGACGCCAACATCATGCCTTCAATACCTATATTTACAACGCCGGAACGTTCGCAAAACACACCGGATAAGGCACCTAGGGTTAGCGGGGTAGCGACCGCGATCGTTGTCGCCATCATACTGCCGACAATGAGGATCCACGGCTCTGATGTATAGCCTACCAAAACTACAGTGCCGAATAGAATTGCGATAATGAAAGCAATAAAGCTAAATCTTTTCCAGTCCATAAGGTTTAACCTCCCCATCCACGGGTGAGAACTACCTTTTCACCACTTTGTTTAATACGGTAAATGTAGCGCACGATCGAATCAGCAGCGACGAATAATAAGATGAGTGCTTGAATAACAGAGATAATATCCACAGGAATTTGAGTTAGGAATTGCATACGAGTGGCTCCATTGCGCATAGCGGCGAATAATATTGCCGCAAGCACAACACCCACAGGGTGATTTTTTCCTAACAAGGCGATGGCGATGGCATCAAAACCATAACCTGATGAGAAACCTAATTCGTGTCGATAATTTAGGCCGGTAACCTCGATGGAGCCAGCCAAACCTGCCAACATACCTGAAAGACCCATTGTGAGTGTCATGATTTTTTTGACGTTGATACCAGCGTATTTGGCGGCATCAGGGTTTGCGCCAACCGTGCGGATTTCAAATCCAAGGGTGGTCTTCCATAACAGCCACCAAACGATGAAGGCTGCCAACAAAGCCAAACCAAATCCCCAATGGATGCGCAACCCTGAAAAGATGGGAGCGATCCTCGCTCCTTCAGCGATCAAAGGTGTACGCGCGATCACGTTCAATGGGTTGTGGTCTTTCATTGGGCCGTTCATTAAGAAGCTGACGACATTCAAGGCGATGTAGTTCATCATGATGGTGTTGATTACTTCGTGAGCGCCAGTATAGGCTTTTAGGGCGCCTGGAATAGCCCCCCAAATAAAGCCCACTAACGCGCCTGCCCCAAGGGCAAGGGTTAGGTGAATGTACATAGGAGGTTCGTAACCGAGCCAAAGAGGCAAGCCGTAACCAACCAAGGCTGATGTGGTTGCGCCTAAAGCTAACTGGCCTTCGCCGCCGATGTTGAACAAACCACCTTTGAAAGCCAAGGCAACGGCAAGGCCGGCAAAGATATAGGGGGTTGCCCAAACACCAGTTTCACTGATGGCCTTTACCGAGCCAAACGCGCCTTGGAAAAGGCCTGCATACGCCGCAAAGGGATCACCACCTACCACTGCGATGACGAGACCGCCAACAATGACCGCGGTAATAATTGCCAGGGTTGGCACTAATATCGCGTCTTTTACCGCTTTTAATGCGGATTTCCATCTTTCATTATTCTCTGAATTCGACATTGAGATAGTCCTTCCAAAACGGTTAGAGGATGTCCTTGAATTCTTTCATTATAAAACAGAAAAGGGAAAGAGTTTCCTCTTTCCCTTTTTGAATCTTACTTAAAAAAAGGTTTAGGGTTTTACTGGAGCGACATTGGTCTTGATGGAACCATCTAATAGACCCTTGGCGATCTCTTCCATTTTGGCCTTGACTTCGGCAGGAACCTTGCTGTCAAGATCGTGGAAAGGAGCATAACCAGCGGAACCGAAGTTGTTTCCGGAAACCATGGTACCTTCTTTGGCAGCCTTAACAAGATCGAAGACGCCTGGGGTGATGAGCTTCATGGCGCTGGAGAGCAACATTTTCTGAGCTTCGGGGATGGTGTAGTATTGGTCAGTATCGACGCCGATAGCATAGATGCCCTTCTGGGCAGCAGCAATAACAGCACCGTTACCGGTCTTACCACCACCAGCAAAGATCACATCGACGCCCTTGTCAACCATGGAGTTGGCAGTGGTGGCGCCCCATTCGGGGTCAACGAAGGTCTTATCGAAACCAACATCGTTGTGGTACACAATGTTAACTTCAAGAGCGGGATCGATATAAGCGATACCAGCGCGGTAGCCTTCACCGAATCTCCAAACGGGAGGAACGGCATCGGTAGCGAAAACGCCACCAATTTTCTTGGAAGCGGTCATCTGGGCAGCGAGTGCGCCGACGAGGAAACCAGCCTGATCTTCAGGGAAGTTGAGGCCAACTTGGTTAGGGGCGGCAGCTTCGAGGAACTGATCGACACCAATGAAGGAGGTTTCGGGGTAGGCAGCAGCAGCCTTGGAGGTAGCTTCACCGAGAGCGAAACCGACGGTTACTACTACATCGTAGCCAGCATCACCGAAGGTGGCTATGTTCTTGTCATAGTCTTTGGCATCGGTGGTTTCAATGTACTGAACGGTAGCGGCGAGGTCTTTTTCGGCTAACTTAACGCCTTCCCAAGCGGACTGGTTGAAGGATTTGTCGTCGATCTTTCCAACGTCGGTGACTAAACCTACGCAGAATACTTCTTCGCTTTTGCAATCAGCGGCTTTTTCTGCGGGGGCGCCGCAAGCTGCGAGCAGCATGCTGACGACGAGCAAAATGGCAAACAAGGTATATTGCTTTTTCATATCTTCTCCTCAATGAATGGATAATTTTCGCGATCTATTCGCGTTAATACTATAGAAAGTATACCCCGTCTTTTTTAAATCTTCAAGAATATTAACTTTTATTAGGGATTTTCTTGAGTAAATCATTCAGAAATGCCCTTGGTTTTTTAGATAATTCCTCGGGGTTGAATTTTAATATCATATCTGGGCGTTTTTTATAGGTTCGTTCGATGGCCTGTATGGTTCGCCAGTCTTCTATCTTTTGATGATCGCCTGATAACAGCACATCAGGAACCCTCCACCCCCGATATTCCACTGGGCGTGTATAGTGCGGGTACTCTAGCAGCCCCGACGAATGCGAGTCATCAATTGCGCCAGTGGGATCACCCAATACACCGGGAAGAAGGCGAGTGATGGCATCCATGACTAGTAATGCGGGCAATTCGCCACCTGTTAGCACAAAATCACCAATCGACACCTCGTGAGTTACCAGATGTTCCCTAATGCGCTCATCGTACCCTTCGTATCGACCGCAGATAATGGCTACCTGAGGTTCTTCGGCTAATTTATGTGCCAATTCTTGGTCGAACACTTTGCCTTGCGGGGTCATTAGTAAAACAGGACAATGGGGCGGGGTGTCGGTAACGGTTTCAACAGCATTGAAGATCGGCTCAGGTTTCATCACCATGCCACCGCCGCCGCCGTAGGGTGTATCATCAGTAGTGTGGTGACTATCGTTGGTGTAGTCCCGAATATTATGTAAGTTGAATTCAACCAATCCCTTTTTGGCCGCTTTGTCCAGAATACTGGCACCGAGATAGGGTGAAAAAATTTCTGGTAGGATTGTAAATATCTCAAATTTCATAATTTGATTTTATCCTAAGCGACAAAAAAACAGCTATCAGAGTTCTTGACGGGTATTTTAATAGAATGGTAAGATGAAGGTCTATGTATCTAAAAGGTAGTAAGTGGAGTATGAATAAGCGGCGTAGGCCATTCAACTACTTCAAAATTTTCTTTTTATTGTCCTTGATAGGTTTTGGGGTTTACTTCAGCCTATATATCAGCCCGTCCGTTCAGCAAAGTTTTTTACCTACCCCTACCCCCACCAAACCACCTGAAACGTACATTGCTGAAGCTGAGCAGGCTTTTAACGAAGGAAAACTGCTGCAGGCGATCGAATTATATAAGGAAGCTAATGCGATGAATCCGAGCGATCCTTCCATATATACTGCGTTAGCTCGCACCCAGGTTTGGGCTGGAAAATACCCCGAGGCCCAAGCTGATGCTGAGAATGCTTTGTTGCTCAATCCAGATAATTCAACTGCCCACGCTGTACGCGGCTGGGCTCTTTCAGCTCAAAAGGATTACCTAGCGGCGGAGACATCACTAAAGCGAGCCCTAGAGTTGGATCCTAACAACGCCCTAGCCCATGCTTATTACTCTGAATTTTTAACCGACCAATACCTTGAAGGGTTGGGCGGCTTGGATATCATCGATAAGATGAGCGAAGAATCACGTATAGCTCTTTCACTAGCTCCTGGTCTTTTTGAGGCGCACCGAGCCCGAGGATACGTTTTCGAGGCTACCGGCAACAACGCCGAAGCCATCAACGAGTATGAGTCAGCGGCTACCATCCAAAAAAACCTATCCGATATTTACCTTTCCCTTGGCCGTGTTTATCGAGCTTCTCAGGTGAATGATAAGGCAGTAAACGCCCTAACGGTGGCTAACCAACTCAACCCTAGTGATCCAAACCCTTTGCTTATCATCTCGCGTATTTACGCTAATATTGGTGAAAACGCCAAGGCTGAACAATACGCTCAGCAGGCTATGAAGATATCCCCAATGGACCCCAATTTACGCGGAAATTTGGGTGTTATGTTGTACAAGAATTTTAAATGGGAGCTAGCAGCGGCCGAGCTAGCATTAGTGGTAAACGGCGGCACTGACGCGGAAGGGAACGTTGTAGAAAAATTGGAACTCGTGGCGGATTCCTTGCGTATCCCCGAGTATTACTTCACATTTGGCCTTACTTTGGTCAAAATCGACCGTTGCGGCGAGGCTATCCCGATCTTCTATAAGATCATCGATACTGTTGCGCCCACCGATGAGATCTCGCTTTATAACGCAAATGAGGGTATCAGATTGTGTACTGAGAAGGTTAATGCGACACCATCTGAACCTGCTGTTGAAGGTGACCTAACCCCCGCGATTGAAACCGAAACCGCGTTGCCAGCCACGCTTACCCCTACCCCTGCTCAATAATCTATGAGAGCCCCTGAGCGCAGGTCGTTATTTAATAAACGACCTCAAAATAACTTTTACCGAATTTTTCTTTACCTGATCGTCATCATTGCCGGCTTAGGTGTATATATTGGCGTTGGCAAAGGGAATATTAAGAGTGTTGGCTATCAAACCCCTACGCCAACACGAACATCCAACTCGTATATTTCAGAAGGCGACGCTCACTTTGGAACCGGGGATCTGGAAGCGGCAATCGCTTCCTATCAAAAAGCACTTCTGATCGACCCCGAAAACTCGGATGTATGGGCAAATCTCGCCCGTCTTCAGGCGTATAACTCCTCCTTAAAAACAACAGATGAAAGCCGTATAACTACCTTAAAAGACGCGCTGGCTTCTATCAATAAAGCCAAAGAACTTGCCCCCGATAATAGCAATGTGGCTGCTATTAGGGCTTTTGTTTTAGACTGGAATTCAAGCTCAACGGTTGATAAGGAAGAAGCGGATAATTTGTTGATCGAAGCGGACCAAGAAGCCATCAGGGCATTGAATTTAGACCCGACCAATACCTTAGCTCTAGCCTATTATTCTGAGATCCTCATTGACCAACAGCGGCTAACCCAAGCTGAACAAAATATCAAGCTGGCATCAGAAGGCGGACAGGACATCATGGATGTCCATCGTATTTATGCTTACCTGCTCGAAAGCCAACAACAATACACGGCGGCCATTGAAGAGTACAAAAAAGCCATCGCGATCGCCCCCAATATGACCTTTCTATATGTTAGGATCGGGGCAAATTACCGCGCCCTTGCTTTTAATAGCATTGATCCCGAACAAGCCAAGCTCTATTATTTCGACTCGCTGGATTATTTCGACAAGGCAGCTTCTATTAATGAACAATTAGGTGTGAAAGATCCATTACCTTATTTATCTATTGCCAAGACCTATTCGCAACTAGGCGATTTTTATATTGCTGGCCGCAATGTACAAAAAGCTCTTTCCTTTGATCCTACCAATCCCGATGTGTATGGTCAGCTCGGTATCGTGTTTATGCGCTCCCGAAATTTTGAAGGCGCTATCCCTGCCCTAAAATGCGCCATAAAAGGCTGTACAGCTCAGGAAAGCTGCGAGGCTCGTGGTGGCTGTGATGTAGGGGAGGAAGGGGTCGCGATCGAGGGACTTGAGTTAACCTCTGGCAGTATTGTTTATTATTACTCTTACGTTTCCAATCTGGCGGCGCTTAGCCGTCCTCGCAATAATCTTTGCCCAGAAGCATTCGAGGTCATCAAAAAAATTCGGGATGAAGGTTTCGGGTCAGATCAGATCGTGAGCCAGATATTGAAAGAAAACGAGAATATCTGCGCTATTGTCAATGCTGGGGGGGTGATACCCACCGCCACTGGCATGGCCGTTGTAACGCCAACACCCCAGTTTACCCCCACCATCACCTTTACCCCAGCACCGTAAGCCCCTATCCAGGGCTTCTCGACCAAAGCTGATCGCCTCGCGTCACTAAAGCGCCTTCACCCGTTTTTCCACCACGGCAGGCGATTCTCCGCTCGTTCCGCTATCCACCTCTCTGTGGATCCAACATTTCTGGGCGTCTGTCTTGGTTAAACCAAGTCGCCAAAAAAACGCTGATCCGATTTCGGGACATTGCTGTTTGGGTGGTCCATAGCGGGACCAAGAACAAAATTCCCTATCAACGACATGGATATGCATGTTGAAAATAAAACCCTGGGCAACCAGCCAAGATCAGCAGGGCAACCCAGGGTGGCGGGAGTTATCCACGCATTATGATGATTGGTACGGCCGTTATTGCCCGATCGTATCTAGGTATTCGATCACCTTCTCGTACAGCAAGGACTTGGCTACTTGGCCGCTACCTGTAGTTTGTCCCGACGCGGCAGCGGTAGCCTGGGAGGCGGCTTTTTCCGCTTCCGTTTTTCCACTCCCGGACCCGGGAACTTTGGTTACGCCCGGGATGGGTGTGGGAAGGACAATACCAAACTGCGCGTAATACCCTTGCAGATCAGCGTTGGTGATTTCCATCGCCTTGATCGCCTGGAGTTGTTCCGGGCTCAGCGCAAGCGCGATCTGATCCTGTACGGCTGTCAGTTCCTCGCTGGCGGTGGTGTCATCCCCACTTAGGGAAATGACCGCTTGCAAAAGTGGTTTTAAAGCCGCGGCTTGTTCAGGGCTGATGGCCTGTACCGTTCCATCCATAAGCAGGATACCGTACGCCAATTGGCTGCGCAGGTTGGCGGCGTCCGCGAATTCGGTGGTGAGGATACTTGTCGCGGCGGAGGTTGGCGCGGCTGCCGTGGTAGTGGCTGCCGTGGCGCATGCCCCCAGCAGGGAAACGATGAACAGAGCAATGCTAATGGCTAGGATTTTAGTTTTCATGATCGGGTCCTTGAATTTTTATTGGATACCTTGCAGATAAGTGATGACAGAGGTTGTGATCACAGCGGAAAGTCCACTTTCTCCTTGCGCGGAGCCGGTCTTTCCATTGGCGGCCTGGCGTGTGGCGCGGGCATCGGGTGACAAGGCTTGCCCCTGTCCCATCCCACCTTCACCGCTGCCGGTACCCAAGGTTACGTTGTTTTCTGTTGCCCAGGTCTGAAGGTCGGTTTGGGAAAGTTTCAGGGCATTGATGTCGCTGATCTGTTCAGGGCTGAAGGATCCTTCGATCTGGTCCAACAAGGCTTCGGTTTCAGCGACGGCGCTGTTGCCCGATTGGCTCATGGTTTGCAGCGCCTGCCAGAGCAGAACCATTTCGGCAGCCTGCCCGTGGGTGACCGCGTTGTTGGTTTCAGCCAGTTTTAGGGTTCCATAGGCTAGCAGCAGGCGTTGGGTAAGGGCGTTTTCGTAGCTGGTGTCCAACGCCACGGATTGGGTGATAGGGGTGGCGCTATCGGCGGGTGCTTGTTGTGCGGCGGCCGGCTCACTTTGGATGGGGAGTTGACCATTTGGGGTTGGGGTGGTGCTGCCGCAGGCGGCAAGCAATAAAGCCAGTATTGTGGTTAGGGTCAAGATGGTTAGTCGTTTCATGGTTATTTTCCTTGTTGTATAAAATTATTCGTGCCGAAGTGCAACGATAGGGTCCAATTTGGCAGCCTGGGTGGCCGGGTAATAGCCAAAGAAGATGCCGATGATAGCTGCCGCTCCAAATGCAAGCGGGATGGATTCTGGAACTATGGCAGTTTGCATAGATCCGAGGGCGCTAAACAGGTAGGATCCGCCTACCCCCAGGGCAACCCCTACCACGCCTCCCACTAGGCTTAGGATGATCGCTTCGAATAGGAATTGGAGCAAAACATCTGATGGGCGGGCGCCCAGTGCCTGGCGTAAACCGATCTCACGGGTGCGCTCGGTAACTGAAACAAGCATGATGTTCATAATGCCTATGCCGCCAACCAGCAACGATACACCCGCCACCCAGGCCAACAGGTCGCGGAAGGCGGCGGTGGTGGCCTCTTGTGTGGCGATGATGTCGCTTTGGGTTTGCACGGTAAAATCTGGTTTTGAGGCTTCCACATCGTGCCTTTCGGCTAGCAATACCGTGATCTGGTTGATGATACTATGGATCTTGTCGGGGCTTTCGGCTTTGACGTAAGTAGTACGCACACGGGCTCCGCCGATGGTCATGGTGGTCATGTACTTTTGGAAGACCAAATTGATCGGTAAATAAACCCTTCCATCGTAATCTACATCGGCAACCATGCCTTTTGTTTCCATCACACCAATGACGGTTAATTTGGTGGTTCCCACTGTTACGGTCTGTCCCTTGGGGTCGTCCGCACCAAACAGGTCGGTGGCAATACCAGCGCCCAGCACAACCACTTTGGCTTTGCGCTCATCTTCATCGATGGTAAAAAAGCGTCCACTCTCAACGGCATAATCGCGCACGGAGGGGAAGTCGCTGGTGACACCGATGGCGGCTATGGAATCCAATGTAAGACCATTGGCCTTAACGGTTTGGGCGGCGGGGGCTTGCTCGGCGGAGAAGCCGGTAATGCCAACCAACTGCTCACCAATGAAGGTCGCGTCATCCATGAGGAGTGTACGTGACGCGCCTGGAATACCCCTAGCTGGTGAGACGATGATCAGGTTGGCCCCCAAGGCGTTGATCTGTTCAGCGATGGCGGCTTCAGTGCCAGCGCTTACCGCCAACATGACGATGACAGATGCCACGCCGATGATGACGCCGAGGGTGGTTAGGAAAGACCGTATCTTGTTGAGCATCAGGCCTTCCCAGGCGGAACGGAGAATTTTTTGCGGTTTCATTTATTTTTCCTATGCGGCATTATTGGCGGCTATCGGCACAATGGCCGTCGTTGACGATCTTGCCATCACGGACGCAGATGGTGCGCTGGGCATGGGCGGCGATATCGTGCTCGTGTGTGACCATCACAATGGTCACGCCCTGGTGATGCAATTGATGCAATATGCCCATGATCTCGACGCTGGATTTGGAATCGAGGTTTCCGGTGGGTTCATCGGCCAGGATGAGCGGTGGGCGGTTGACCAGCGCTCTGGCTATGGCAACCCGTTGCTGCTGGCCGCCCGAAAGTTGGTTAGGGTGGTGATGCAGCCTTGACCCCAGCCCCACGGATTCGAGGGCGGCGATTGCATGGGCTTCCGCCTCTTCATCGCCGATATCTTCAAGCGGGTTGTAAAGCATGGGCATCATCACGTTTGCCAGGGCGCTGAGGCGGGGCAGAAGGTTGAAGGATTGGAAGATAAAACCCAGCTTTTGGTTTCTAACCTCGGCCAATTCGTTTTTGGTTAGTTGGCTAACATCGCGCCCATCTAATACGTAGGCGCCGCTGCTGGGCCGGTCCAGGCAACCGAGGATGTTCATCAGGGTCGATTTTCCGGAACCGCTTGGCCCCATGATGGCGACGAACTCGCCGTGTTTCACTTCCGCATCCACCCCGGCCAGGGCGTACACGGCGCTTTCGTCTTCGCCATAAACTTTTGTCATCTCGCGAATTTCGATCAGGGATTCGGTCATCATCATTTCCTGTCTATTTGGTTTCCACGGTGCCGGTACTCACTACATCGCCGGTCTTTAGGCCGCTCAGGATCTCGGCGTTGGCAAAATCGCGCAGGCCGATCTCAACCGGGGTCAGCTTCAGCGATCCATCGGGCTGAACAACGAACACGGCGTACGATCCGGGGGCAAGTTCACGCAAGGCTTGGACAGGTATGATCAGGGCGTTATTTGCCTCGCCGGCGATCACTTCCGCTTCCACGGTCATCCCCGCCAACAGGGTTATGGTGGGTTCTTCATCTAGCGATCCCCAAACCACTACCAGCGGTGTGCCATCGATCACCTGTAAAACACT
>CAZSLN010000019.1:16665-33545 GCA_964607645.1 uncultured Anaerolinea sp. | reverse complement strand
CTCCGGCGCGTTCGCCCGCGATGAAAAATTTTGGCGTGTAATCCATTTCTTTTTTTAGTTTTTCAAGAATATGAGGAGTTCCCCAAGCTTCCGCCTCACCATTTTCTTCATTTCCAACCAATAACAAGGATATGTCTGGGAAGACACCCCCTGCCTTTTGAGTATCCTTCATCCAAACCAAATAGGTAGCAACAACCGTTTTCATATCCGCTGAGCCGCGGCCAAATAAATAATCTCCATCAACATAAGGTGTGAATTGGGAGTCATCGGGTTCTGGTTCAACAACGTCAAAATGCCCAGTGAGTAAAACTCGGCCCGGTTTTTTAGGTGTGGTTTGGTCCTTCCCATCTGAGAATGAGGCAAGAATTGCCGGATATTTTCCATCGAAATATTGAACAGAAAGCCCATTTGTTTTTAGATATTCATAAACCATCGAGCCTGCTTTATGTACCTCATCGAGACGTTCATTCGGGCAGGCGGTGACAGATGGAATACTGATCAAGGAAGAAGCCAGATCGACAATTTCAGCAGTTTTATCTGGATAGGAAGAATTTAACACCGTGCCGACCGTTGGTCTGAATCGAATTGGAAGTTTTTGGTCGTTCAGGGCTTGTATTCTGGCGGAGCTCATTACTTGATCTAATTTTTCAGCTTCAGACCTGGTCTGATCGAGATTTGCTGAGATATATTCCATATCCTTCGCAATTTGTTCCTGACGCTCGAAAGCAATTTGTTGTAGGATGTTCGCTGGAACTTCATCTGAATCACCGATCAATTCTTTGATGTGTGCGCGAAGTATATTTGAGGTGTTCATTCCACCGTTTGCCATATCCCAAAGGGGTTCAAGATCGGCAGCCATTCCTAACGCTTCACCCAGGGGTTCCAATTCCTTGAGGGTCCATTTTAAGAATTCTCTCATTCCGATCGATTTTCCGGTGAGAGGATTTTCGATCTCGGCATCCAATCCCTTTTGGCTCGCTAACAATTCATTTGCCCTTGCCCGAATGATGTCTTCTCGATCATACCGGAAGGAACGGGCAAAAGTAGGATCAGCGTAAATGCGGATAAGCAGAAAATGCTTAAAGGTGAGGTTGGCTAGGTCGATCGCCATTGGATGGCCGCCATCGTCGGTACGAATTTCTACACGACCCATTGGCAAATTGATTCGCGCCAAGAGGTTTTGTTTTTCGATCTGCCTTGCCATTTCTTCTGGGGGGGTGGTTTCACCGATCGAGTACAAACCACGGGTGTAAAGATCTTTTAGCTGATCTCCCGTGGTAGAGATCAATCGTTCTACCGGTTCAGCAAACGACCTCGCTCGTACTGGAGTCCAGTTGTTATTCCCAAAGCGGACCCCGCGGTTGACCAGATCATAGGATACAGCTTTGTAATCTTTGTAAGATCGGTAAAGATCAGGTTGATCGATCTCGGGTGGGTTAGGGAAGGTTAGGTTGCGGACGGAATCAAATTCGGTTAAAACAACGGTGGATTTCCCATTGCGAAATTGCGCCTGCAAGGGTGTTGAGGCGCTGGTTGCGATATATAAAGGCGCAAAAGCGCGAAGGCAGCGAGTAGCGGTGATGTAAAATTCGCTTTTGAACTGGTCAAGGTGTTTGGAATTTCTTTCACTTTGGGGGAGGTGCATAAAATCCCAGGTAAAAAGTGGGTCAGGAAGAGAAAGGTTGATGTGGATGCCGGCTGTGGAAAGGGTATTTCCGTAAAGATCAACGCAGCGCTCCAAATACCTTCTCTTAGCGATACTCCAATTACCTGGGATCGAGTCGTGATTTATATCAGTAAGAAATAACAAGTTGCCGTGCCAGTAAAACAGATTCTCATCGAAATTTTGTCCTGCTTTTTTTAAAGCGTTGATGAGAATCGCTTCCATTAACCGAGTTTCAAAAATAACCCCTCTTGGATGGTAGTAAGGTTGGGTTGCGAATTCAACCATCCAATGAAATACTTCAAGCTGGGAATAATCAACAAGGTCTTTGGGTAAACAAACAGATCGCAAATAATCTACGAAGGATAATTTTGCCGGGCCAGATCCCACGGTTAGGAGGGGGCTGAAACGTTCATCCAGTAAATTCCATTCCAGTTCAACACCATTTAAACCTCCAAGAGGTTTTTCGGATTGGATAGACGATAATGCTAATTTATATTTTTCAGCAAATTTCTGGGTGTTAAATGATGTCATAAATTATCCGGATGCCTTTACAAAAGTGATTTTAAGCCTTCAACCAACCGGTTGACAGCCCCAATGGTGCGTTCTTCGGGTGTGGCGTAGGAGAATCTGATCCAATCGTTGCCAAATGGTGAGAAGTAAGCGCCGGGAACGATCGCAACACCATAATTTTCCGCAAGATATTGGCCGAGTGGTTCACTATCTGCCCATCCCTTGGCTCTTAGATAATCGCCCACATTAATGAAGGCGTAATAACCCTTACCAATGATGTGCTTCAAGCCGTGTTTTTCCAACAATGGTTTCAATACTTTTCGGCTTTGGTTGGTGGGTTCAACGATCGATTTAGAAGCGTTGGAGTAACCCATATCATAAGCAACCATCGCGACAGCTAAGGAGTAAAAAGTTGGCATGACCGTGTGTGACGCACGAGCTACGATGAACTTGACAACTTCTTCATCGGCAATGAGGTGGCAGTTACGAATATTAGAACCACCTAATGATTTAGTAATTCCATCCAAGAACATCAACTGTTTTCGTTCTTCCTTCGAGAAATTAGCAAGGAAGGTGTTAAGATCCATAGGGGATTCATCGGTTACGTAATGGTACATCCAGTCAAAAAGGACGAAAGGGATACCGGCGGCAAGAGCCGCTTTTGCCAATGAAACTTGCCGTTCAACCGAGGTCGTAAGACCAGTGGGGTTATCCGGGTTCGTTATCACCAATCCAGCAATTTTTCGGCCAGACTGAGCGGCGAATTTTACGCTTTCGTTGATGCCATCTTCAGAATATGCCCAACCAGTTTCAGGATCGCCAGGTGACCATAAAACATTCGCACCAACACCATAAGGCCCCCAGTTGTAAGAGATCCAGGGAACACGCGAAACCGCTACAACATCGCCTTCGCGGCCGTGGCCGAGGTGCAGCATTGTTTGGTATGCTTTGATCAAGCCATCGCGTCCGCCACAAGTTCCGAGAACATTGGCAGGGCCATAACCCAAGGCGGCATCGAGCTTCCAATATTTTTCAACTACAGTTTTTCGGTATGCGTCAGTTCCGAACGGCATATCATAGGCAGTGCCGTGTTCAATTTGCAGTTGGGCTGCCTTTTCGAGGATTTCTTTGGGCACACCAGGTAAAGAAGCGCCGCCATCGCCTTGTGAAGCATCAAAAACTGGAAGACCAGGATTATTTTCTAAAAAAACTTTGAGCGATTTGTTGATCAAAAACATCCTGGAAGGTGGAATTGCCTGCATATCCTTGAGGAAGGGATTAACCGGGATCAAGTTCTTATCAGGTACTGCGTAAACTGGGGTGGTGTTCGAGATTTCCATTCGTACTCCTTTATCTTCCATTCAAATTTATAAAAAAGCCCCGTTTTATTTACGGGGCTTTGGTTATTTTATTTTATCAACTTTGTGAGGAGTCAACACCAAAGGCCCGTAGGGTTTAGATTACGGTTAGTATTGGTAGTAGTCACATTATTCAAAGTTACATTTTTCACGAACAAAAGAATACCACCTGCGGAAACTTTCGTCAAGATTATTGGGTAAGGAAAATGAGATGATTTGTGGCTGGACAAGAACGATTCAACCAAAAAAGTTTTGCTCTTGGAATAAAAAAAGAGCGGCATTTTTTGCCGCTCTTTTTTGAAAACAAAATTATTTGGATTCTCTTGCGTTGAAATCGATTTCGAGTAGAACATTGAGACCGACAGCTGCGCCTTGAAGAACAAAGAAGGACACGATACCAATTAGAATTGGGGTCACGATGTTAGTGTAGATCCAATTTAAGGCTTGGGGATTTGCGATCAATTCCGTCACGGAAGTACCCTGGCTTAATTGGGTTAAAATTACATACTGACCGACGGCCAAACCAATAAAACCGGCTAACACAATCCAGGAAAACACACCTGATAAAGTGGAAATGATATTCAAATATTTCGGGTTGTAATAGATTGGATCGTTTTCTTCGGCTTCAACTTGTGTTACATTATTATCTGACATATGAAGGACTCCTTTCGCTCAAGTTTAACACATTTATCCCCATTCGATAAAATATTTCGTTGGATTCCTTCAGCTATTATTATGGGAATAATTTTTGCAAGTTCAAACCAAACATCAATGGATATTCCTAATTTTGGGTTATTAGATTTCTTGGTAAAAAAAGCTGGACACATTATCGGTTACGCGCTTTTATCGACCACATTATTTTATGGATTCCGCTGGAAGAAACGGAAAATGTTCCTGGTGTTCTTTCTTTCGATCATTTATGCTGGCTCTGATGAGTTCCACCAGTCCTATATTAGCGGGCGGAAATCATCGTTGTTTGATGTGCTTGTTTATGATCAGATCGGTACTTTACTTGGATTGGGGATTTCGTTGATCGTGCTACGGTTTACTCAAATTCGAGCTCAAATTCCTCGTCATTGACCCAGTTTTCTGTTCGTGCTATGGCAATATCTCCAAAAACAGCCTCTTGCACAGCGCTAAGTTTATATCGTTTGATCAACTCTAATAACGCCAAAAAGGTAACTACAACCTCTAATCGGCTGCTGGTTGGAGGTACAAGGTCTTTGAAATTAAAGGAACCGTGTTCGCGCACATAAGAATAAATATGGCTGATCTTCTGACGGATGGTAATTTTTGGCGCTGAAATTACCGTGCCGAGCGATTTTTTATCTTTTTCATTCATAAAGATGTTCTGGGCAACTTCGTAAAGATCTTGAAGAGATAACTCGCTTAGGTCTAATTTCCCTTCGATTTTTGGCGGGGGAGAAATTCGTAGGTAAGTATGTTTTCCTTGAGATTCCAGGTTCTCGAGGTGATTCGCGATTTCTTTGTACTTTTTGTAAAGACGTAGTTGTTCAGCCAATGCCTCAGCGGGGTCTTCTTCATAGCTCTCTCGAAGAACGGGCCTTGGTAAAAGTGCCTCAGATTTTATCTGAATTAATTTTGCCGCAATGACCAAGAACGCCGAGATCTGTTCGGGTCTCGAAGTTTCTAAAGCACGAATATGTTGGAGGTATTGATCTGTGACTTGCGAAATTGAAATGGCTGTAATTTGTAATTCAGAATGTTCAATGAGGCGCAATAATAGATCCAAGGGTCCTTCAAAAACAGGAATAATGACCTTGTAATCGGCGGTTTGGTTGCTTGCAATGTTCAATTCCATAGTATTAAATTATAACACTTGGCAAAGATAAGATTATAATCACAGGATGGCTGAACAAAAACTTACACATATTGATGATAATGGCGAAGCTCGCATGGTAGATGTTGGTGATAAAGAGATCACCACCCGAATCGCTATCGCGCGGGGAGAAATAGTAATGGAACGTTCGACCTTGGAGTTATTAAAAACAGGAACAAATAAAAAAGGGGATTTTAAGGCTGTCTCCAAAATCGCTGGGATTATGGCCGCCAAAAAAACTTCGGAATTAATTCCATTATGTCACCCATTAAACATAAATAAAGTTGACGTAGATCTTGAGATCGACGAAGGACTTCCCGGTATTCAAATTCGTTCGTTGGTGAGGGTGGATGGAAAAACTGGAGTGGAAATGGAAGCTCTAACTGCGGTTTCCGTGTGTGCTTTGGTAATTTATGATATGGTCAAAGCGGTTGATAAAAAAATGATCATTCAAAATATCCGGCTCGTTGAAAAACAAGGCGGAAAAAGCGGCCACTTTTATAACCCATAAAGATAACAACAATGACAGATCAAAAAACCACAGTTTGCAAAATTACAAATGATCCGCTAAACCTGGATGAATTAGTTGAACAAATCACAACTGAAGCAACCGGCGCGGTAGCAATATTCTACGGAGTTGTTCGAGGGGTTACAACAAAAGGGGAACATAAGAAAACCTCTTACCTTGAATACGAAACCTACAAGGAGATGGCCGAAGATAAAATGGTCCAGGTTAGCCAAGAAATCCGAGAACGTTGGGATAGTGTTCATGGGATCAGCATTGTTCAGCGAATAGGCCGGCTCGAACCAAAAACTCCGACTATATTGATTGCATGCTCGGCAGCCCATCGGGATACCGGGGTATTTGATGCCGCGAAGTATGGGATCGATAGATTAAAGGAAATAGTACCGGTTTGGAAAAAAGAGGTTACCCCGAATGGGGAGGCTTGGGTTGAAGGAAACTTCATTCCCCCAGAAAATAAATAAAAAAACACCTCGGTCATAAACCGAGGTGTTTTTTTTGTCTAAATTAGGCTGCTTCTTTTTTAGCTTTTTCGATGACTTCAGGCTCAACAGAACCTGCCCCACCTTCAACGGGTTCATCGTGCGTAGCGGAGGCTACAGCTACCATCTCATCAAGGTCGGAGAGAATGGTGACATTTTTTGAAATATCAAGATCGCGAACATGAATGGCATCGCCAAGTTTCGCTAATTTGGTAAGATCAACTTCGATCTTCTCAGGAAGATCGTTTGGAAGTGCTTCAACTTCGATCGAGTCAATATTGTGCACGATAGCCGCGGAAAAATTCTTGATGGCTGGCGCAAGACCATGGAAGTGTAGAGTTACAGAGGTAGTGATCTTCTCATTTAAGGAAACGGCAAGAAAATCTACATGTGTATAGATATTTTTGACATAATTTTTCTGAGTTTCTCGAACCAAAACCGGAATCAATTTACCATCGAGTTCAATGTTGATGATGCTTGATCCAGTTAATTTAGGTAGAGCTAAACCGGTCGAGTGAGCTTCAAGGCTAATAGCGGTTGGTGCAAAATGTGTACCGTAGATAACGGCAGGAAGTTCACCACTCCTTCTTAGTTGTTTAACCTGTTTGCCGGTCACAGTACGTTTTGTTGCTTTAAAAATTAATTTTTCCATCTAATTCTCCTCGGACACCTCTCACCAGAACGCCTGGTTACCCTTGCCCTTAAAATATTTTGTGCGAAACCTAATTGTTTCGCAGTTCTCTATTTTATCTTTTGCTAAGCCAATCGTCAAGTGAAGGATAATGGTTTACTAAGGTAAAATATTATTATGCGCAACTTTAAATATCTATTGGTTTTTGTAACAGGGATGACGACCTTAGCAGCTGAATTTGGCGCTTCCAGATTATTACAAAACATCTACGGATCAAGTAATTTTGTTTGGGCAACCATCATTGGTTTGATCATGGTTTATTTTGCGATCGGCTATCAGCTCGGCGGAAAAGTAGCTGACAAATATCCAAATTACTCCACTCTTTATCAAATTTTGATCGCGGGATCTTTCTTTCTTGGAATCGTTCCATTCATTTCGATGCCCATTCTACGAGCCGCGGCGGGAGCTTTTGACTACCTCAATTTCCCGATTATGGCCGGGGCATTTGTAAGCACGATCATCTTGTTCAGCCTGCCGATCATCCTGTTGGCAACCACTACACCGTATGTTATTCGGTTAGAAAGCCAAAAACAAGAAAATATTGGCTCTATCGTCGGGCAGATCAACGCGATCTCTACCATTGGGTCAGTATTTGGCGCTTTTTTGCCCTCCCTTTTCCTATTTGGGTTGATTGGTACAACTCGTACCATCGTTAGCTTTAGCTTGCTGATGATGGCTGTATCGATCATTGGTTTTTTTTATTCAAGTAAAAAGGTTGTTGCCACGGCATTGTACCTGATACTTCCATTGATCATCATTATTCTAACTATCAGTACTCAATACAAAATCAAACAAACCGGGGCTCAGATATATGAAGGTGAGTCAGATTACAACTATATTGAGGTTTTACAGATCGGAGATGATACTCTGCTTCGCTTAAATGAAGGGCAAGGATTCCATTCCCAATACAACCCCACTACCTTGTTTTATAACGGCCCTTGGGAACAGTTTTTAGTAGCCCCGATGTTTAATGCGCAATTTGAATTAGAGAAGGTCGGCCGTATAGCAATTGTGGGTTTTGCCGCGGGTACAACAGCTCTTCAGGCAAAGAACATTTACCCGAATGTTGAGATCGATGGAATCGAAATCGACCCGAAAATTGTTGAAGTAGGGGAAAAATATTTTCATCTCACACATGATCGAACAAATCTGCTGATCGGAGATGGAAGAGCAATGCTGGATCGGTCAGAAAAAATTTATGATTTGATCGTTGTTGATGCCTACCGCCCCCCTTACATACCACCTCATCTATCTACAGTCGAGTTTTTTGAGATCTGTAAAAGCCATTTAACTGAAAACGGCCTGATCGCGATCAATGTTGGCCGGGCACCCAACGATCGCAGGTTGATCAATGATCTATCAACAACCCTCAATCAAGTTCTGCCTAATATTTTTATTATTGATATCCCAGAAACGATGAACTCTGTTATTGTCGCCGGCAATGAGACCACCAGTGCGGCGAACTTTTATCAAAATTATTTAACCCTGATCAAAAACAAACCAATAACAGATCTTTTAGTTCAATCCTCAACGGTCGCTATCAATAACATATCGATAACCTTTGAATCCGGAAAGATCTATACAGATGATTTGAACCCGATAGAATGGGCAACCAACAACTTAGTTCTAAATTTCATACTAAATTCTGAATAATAAACAAGAAGAGAAAAAACGCCTTATGAAAAAAATCAACACATTCCTTATCGCTTTATCAACACCTGTAATTATTTCAATGATGGTGGTTAACTTATTTATCTCCCACCAATTTTTAAAGATCGAATATCAAATGCCATGGTTTCCACCGGATACTTTTGGATTTTCTCTCGAAGATAGGCTAGCTTGGGGTGGTATGACCATCGACTATTTGCGGTTTGGTGATGAGTACCAAAGCCTTAGTGACATAAAGATGTTGGATGGAACAGCCATTTACAATGAGAGAGAAATTAGCCATATGGTGGATGTAAAGAACGTGATCGACATGATGAACCAGACTATGCTCAAAACCCTCGTTCTGTTTATCGCCATCCTTTTTTTGGCATATAAACAAAAAGATTTTTCTGCTGTTTATAAAGGTGTCTATTACGCTTCCATGTTCACTTTGATCGCGATCCTATCTATAGGCGGTTTCGCGTCGATCTCGTTTTGGAAATTTTTCGAATGGTTCCATTCCATTTTCTTTCAAGGGGATACATGGCTCTTTTTGGTGAGTGATTCATTGATTCGTTTGTTTCCGATCGTATTTTGGCAGGATGCGGTCATGTATATATTGGCGATCATCATTCTTATTAATCTTGTGCTATTTTTTGTAATGAAACGAAAATCTTCTTGATGTGTTCTTTTTGGCAGGAATACCGTTAGAGTATAATGAATTAATTAGGAGATTAGTGTGTCAGAATCAAAAACATTTTCAGAAAAAGTTGTAGTGGTAACCGGTTCTTCAAGAGGGATTGGGAAGGCAATTGCGCTCGAATTCGGTCGATGCGGCGCGAACGTTGTAGTTAATTACAATCGTTCTTCTGATCAAGCGGTCGCAGTTGTTGCTGAAATTATCGCGAGTGGTGGTAACGCGGCGGCTTTTAAAGCGGATGTTGCTGAGCCAATTGAAGCTCAAAACCTAGTGAAGTTCGCGATTGAAACCTTTGGCGATTTACATATTTTGGTAAACAACGCGGGAATTACACGCGACAATCTGATCATGATGATGTCTGATAGCGATTGGGATTCGGTAATCAATGCCAATCTTCGTTCTACCTTTAATTGTTCAAAAGCGGCGATACGACACATGATGCGAAAGCGATTCGGACGTATCATCAATATCTCATCTGTCTCAGGGCAGATGGGAAATGCTGGCCAAACCAATTACTCTGCTTCCAAAGCCGGCCAGATCGGTTTTACAAAAGCATTAGCGCGGGAGGTCTCTTCACGTAATGTGACTGTAAACGCGATTGCGCCGGGTTTTATAGATACAGAAATTCTAGAGACGATGCCGGTTGAGATCCTTGAAGCCGCAATGAAAATAATCCCTTTAGGGAGAAAAGGTAAGCCTGAAGAAATAGCGTACGCCGTGACGTTCCTTGCATCGGATAAGGCTGGGTATATCACCGGCCAGGTGTTGGGAGTTGACGGCGGAATGGCCATGATGTAATACGGAGGAAGATGATGAAAGAAAACCACGATGTAAATGGAAAGACCACACTAACTCCCGATGTCATTTTTACCATTGCAAAAATGACTGCTTTGTCTGTAGAGGGTGTTGATTCGCTATCAAAAGCGCCAAGCGGGATCGACCGATTGTTTAAACAACCTTTTTACGACGGTGTAAAAATATTGGTGGAAGATGGCTTGGTTTATTTGGATATCTATGTGGTACTCAAGGCAAATTATAATGTGCGCGAGGTAAGTAGAAATATCCAAATGCATATTTCAAGGGCAATATCTGAAATGATAGGTATGGAGATCGGCCATATCAATATTCACATTGAGAATATCCGATTCGAAGGCGAAATCTAAACATGAAGGCAAGAACCAGGGCTCGATCAGTAGCTCTTCAAGTGCTATATGAAATTGACATGACCGAACATCTGCCCGGTTCTGTATTTGCGCAACGAATATCGGAAATTCAAGAAGATCCCAAGATCGAATTTTCTGATGAAATGATTCAATTCTCGAATGAGATCATTGTAGGAGTCATACCTTTGGCGGTCCAGTTGGATAATGTGATCGCAAAATACGCTCCTGATTGGCCATTTGATCAATTAGCCCCGATTGACCGAAATATTTTGCGCATAGCTACGTGGGAATTTGCGGTTACTGGAAATACCCCCGTAAAGGTCGCCATTAATGAGGCAGTTGAGTTAGCCAAAATGTTTGGATCTGAGTCCGCCGCAAGGTTTATCAATGGCGTTTTGGGTAGTTTGGCTGATAGAGAAAAAGAAATTCACGAATACTTCGCAAAAGTAAATTAAAGTATGGATATTTTTGGTATAGGTATTGGAGAGTTCACTTTTATTGTGATCATCGCGATCATTGTTTTAGGACCAAAGGATATGGCTGCCTCTGGAAAATCTGTTGGCAGATGGTTTAGAAAAATTATCCTTTCCCCCGAGTGGAGCGCGATGCGAAAAACTGGTGAGGAAATTCAGAAATTGCCCAATAAATTGATGCGTGAAGCAATGTTAGAGGACCTTGAAAAAGAGGTTCAGCAAATATCTTCCGATGTAAACAGAACCATCACCGATCAAGACGCAACTAAAAGTTAATTGTTTTTCAACGAATAGCCAATGAAATTATTGAAAAAAATACTGTTAAGTCCGCTAAGACTGATCATATTCTTGATCAGTCTTCCATTTAAATTATTAAAATTATTATTTTCGCCAATTACAAAATGGATCAATAATTCTAAATTCGGGAAATTTTTTAGTGATGTCCCTGATGATCGGCCGGTGATGGAGGCTGCCTCAGAAGTATTTAAATCCCCAAGTATCTTTTTTGATCAAATCGAAGATTTTCGGAAGCACCTGTTACGCTCTCTGTTATTTCTCATTGTTTCAATACTCTTTTCTTTTACGTTTACCGATCAGATTATTGCCTTTATTGCTCAACCAGTGGGTGGGTTGGCGTCACTCCAAGCTATTGAGGTAACCGAATCCCTCGGCGTTTTTATGAAGGTAGCTCTGCTATTGGGTGTTGCATTTGCTATACCTTATATAACATTTGAGCTTTGGCTATTTATCGCCCCTGGTCTTATGCCAAGATCACGCAAAGTAAGCCTTATTACCATACCATTTGCCTTGTTATTTTTTGTTTCTGGCTTAGCGTTTGCCTATTACTTCTTGCTGCCATCCACGCTGCCATTTTTACTTGATTTTATGGGTGTGAGCACAAAATTACGGCCGCAATCTTACTTTGATTTTGTTACCGGTATTATGTTTTGGATCGGTATATCTTTTGAATTTCCACTGGTTATTTTTGGAATTTCATCAATGGGTTGGATAAAACCTTCTATGTTATTAAAACAATGGAGGATGGCGGTAGTGGTGATCTCCGTTATAGCGGCAGTAATCACCCCAACTGTAGACCCAGTAAACATGGCATTAGTGATGGCCCCGATGACCGGGCTTTATTTTATTAGCATTCTTTTTAGCTGGGTAGCTAATATGGCGATCAAAACAGATAGCACCGTCTAATTATTTCTTCTTGAAAATTACGATTGAAACACCCTGTAGGATCGAGTGGAGGTTCGGATGATCTCAAAAAAAGTCCAAATAGTTTGTATTTTTCTAATCATTGTAATTTCAATATCCTCTTGCGGGTCCTTTCCTAAAATCAATCAAATCGCCGAACAGTTGATCGGCGAGAAAAATTCAGGACAAAAGGTTACATCGGTACCAGTGGAGTTTATTGTTGAGGTACGAGAGCCGATATCTGAAAATGAAACAATCGTTCTGAGTATCGTAGATCCAATCACAGGTTTGGGGGTGAATCCGCGCTTTTATGAAATGACAAAAATTTCCCCATCGATTTTTCAAGCCCAGATACAACTACCAAAATCTTCTACTATCTATTACAAGTATTTGGTTCAAGGAAATTCTCAAAATGGCGAAGTGAGCTCCCTTGGTGAACCTATCAATTTCAGGATGTTTATCAATGAGGATGGTGGGGCGATCCACGATATTCTGGCGAAGTGGAAAGGCAGCCAGGTACCCGAACGGTACGGCCAAATTAAAGGAATGGTCAGCGATTCTGCAACTGGCGAACCAATTCCCGATATTCTTATTAATGTATCCGGCGTTGAAACAATAACCAACGGGCTAGGAAAATTTGAGATCAACGGTCTTCTCGCAGGTGAAAACAGAATCACCATACAATCAATCAATGGAACTTACAACAGCTATCAGCAAGCCGCCCTCATTGAGGAGGGTATGTCTACCGAGGCGAATATAGCCTTGGTGAAGACTGAATTAGTAAAAGTCACCTTCGTTGGAAAACCGCTAAACCAAAACTTCTCTGCGCAATCGGTGAGTATCATTGGTGATTGGGGGGCAGCTCAAAACAGTGACAAAGCCTCGAATAATACCCTAAAGAACGGCAACATAGGCGCATTCACCTTGACCGACCAAGGCAATGGCGAGTTTTCCGTCACGTTATTGTTGCCAGCTGGTTGTACATTTCAGTATAAATACACATTCGGTGATGGCTTTTGGAACGCTGAGAAAAATTCTGAGGGCGATTTCGTTGTTAGGCAAATCATTGTACCCGCTAACGATTCTGAATTTCGAGATGATATTTTTGGATGGAGCATCGATCCTGAGGAACAACCTGTAACACTTCGCGTTACAGTCCCACCGTCTACACCAGCTGACGAGATCATAACTGTCCAGCTAAATCCGTACGATTGGACTTCCCCGCTCCCGATGCAAAGAATTGGTGATGGAATTTGGCAGATCAACCTTTATCAGCCTCTTCCGGTTCTTACAGCCATAGATTTCCGCTTTTGCCGCAATTATTCCTGCGAGAGAGGGATCGAAGGCATGGTTTCTAATGGGCAAACCAGAACCATTGATTTTTCCTCCCAAAAAAAATATTACGAGAATTCAGTCGCTGAGTGGATGGCCTATAGCGGGCCACCTCAAATTTCTGAACAAACAGATTTTGTTTCAGATAAAGGCAGTAATTTTATTGTAGGTTTAGACCTGAGTGAAAACACCAACGTTTCGGTTGATAACTCTGCCGTCCCCAACTTTCAACTTCCGAATAACCTAAAACAAAACACAGTCATTTTTCCGTATACCCATTCTTTGCAGCTCGATCATCCTTCTATGATCGGTTCTCTTTCATCCAATTTTCTAGGATTTAATGAGAGCCTTTCGAGGAGTCAAAATGCCAAAGCATCCGGAATCAATGGAATGATCATGGCAAAACTAGTCGCAGCAGATCAGGTACCTGATCAATGGCGAACCCTTGAAATAACACCTGAGTTTACCGACCATTTGTTTGCCCAATACACCAATTTCTTACTAAGTTCGGCGGAATTGGCAAAACGATCAGAGAGCTGCGGTTTGATCATTGACGCTCGGGTACTTTGGCCATTAGTACCATATTTTGGTGAGGAAGAAAACGCGGACTTACTGAATCGATGGCAAACCTTGATCGGGAATGTTCGCGGTATATATAACGGGCCGATCTACTTTGTGATAAATTACTCCAACGAAGGGTTATTTGGTATGCCTGCTTTTGCAGAACAATTTGATGGGTTCCTGATCGATTGGACGGCAGGTCTCGCGACTGAGGATGGCACAACGCTCGAAGATATGACGTTAAACGCTTACTATATGATGCAAAACGACATAATTCCCTCGGTTCCTACGGGCAAGGCGATCTTGATCGGACTAAACGCGCCATCTACATCCGGAGTTATTTTTGGTTGCTCCAATAACGATCCCACTAATTGTATGCTCGCGGATTCCCCTGCGTTGGAATTTGGTATCGATACGGAAGGGCAAGCTATGGTGTATAAAGCTATGCTGCTCGCGATCGATCAACGTGATGATATTGAAGGGTTTTTTAGTCGGGGATATGATGGCTCGGTCTTGACCACAGACGCCTCCTCCTCCATATATGGTAAAGAAGCTTATGGCCTTCTGTTATATTGGTTTCCAAGATGGATGGGTTTATCACAATAATAAAAAAGCTGGCAATTTAATTGCCAGCTTTATATTGATAACTTTAAAGATTTGTCAAATAATCAACCAGAAGCCTGACGCCAAAGCCCATACCTCCTTTAGGGCAGTAGGGCATGTCCTTTTCCGCCATCATCATTCCCGCGATATCTAAGTGCGCCCAAGGTGTTTCACTGGTAACAAATTGTTGTAAGAATTTTCCACCAATGATCGTTCCGGCTTTTTTCCCGCCGGAATTTTTAATGTCGGAATCTGTTCCTTTAATCTGTTCAAAGTAATCTTCGTCCAAAGGTAATCTCCACAATCGCTCAAATGTTCGTTCGCCAGATTCGAAAAGGGCGGTCGCGAGGGTATCGTCGTTTGATAATAATCCAGCTCGTTTGTCGCCAAGAGCCACGGCTACAGCGCCGGTGAGGGTAGCGATATCGATCATAGCTTTTGGGGTGAATTTTCGTTCAGAATAAGTTAACGCGTCTGCAAGAACCAAACGTCCTTCAGCATCGGTACTGATAATTTCAATTGTTTTTCCATTCAAAGCGGTCAAAATGTCGTCTGGACGGTAAGCCTTGCTGGAGATCATATTTTCAGCTGCGGCGAGAACGCCGATAACAGGTGAGGCAATTCCTAATTTGGCGGCGGCTACCATCGCTCCAACTACAACCATTCCACCAGTCTTATCGTATTTCATCGTCACAATATTTTCGGTTCCTTTTAGTGAATAGCCTCCGGTATCCATGGTAAGGGATTTCCCGATCAGTACAACTGGTTTCTCCGAAGAGGTTGTATTGTGCTCAAGAATGATCAGTCTGCTTGGTGTGTTGGACCCTTTGCCTACAGCCGTGATTGCCCCAGCGCCCATAGCCTCAAGTTCCTTATCAGTTATGACCGAAAACTTCAAACCAGCTGCATTGGCGATCTTCTCAACTTTTTCACTGAGGGTTTGAGGATTGATCACATTGGGTGGTTCGTGAGAAAGTTCGCGGGCAAGGTTCGTTGCTTCCGAGATGGTTACAGCTCTAAACACGGCATCCTTGATCTCCTCCATGGACAAAGAAACTTTTTCATCGAGGAGCAAAGCGATCTTTAGCTCGGTTTTTGTTTTAGTCTGGAGATACTTATCAAATTTAAAATTCCCTAACACAATGCCTTCAACAAAGGCAGTTATCGCTGCCTGAGGTGAAATACCAGTCGAGAGAATGGGGGTTAGCGTAACGCCGCAGTTTTCGAGTTGATGTTTGTTGAGCCATTTAACAAATAGGCCGCCTGCCCGGCGAAGAATTTCATTTGTGAGTTTTTCTTTTTTACCAATTGAAAGATGGAATTTATTGTCGATATTCGCGATGTCACCAACTTCATCGGTTATTTCGTGAGGAGACGGATTGCCCGTTGCCAAAGTCGGAACGACCACTGAGCCTTTAAATTCACTTGCTCTAGATACAGAAATGTCTACATTCATGTTTCCATCCAATCGTTGTTTTAATATTTTTTCGTGTCGGTAATTATTAATCATAACATCACAATAATACTCATTTGCCTGTAAAATTGTACTATGTTTGCTAGAATATTTTCCTGTGCGGTGATCGGTATTGATGCTGTTATTGTTGAAGTGGAAGTTGATTTCACTAATGGCTTACCCGGAATTACCATCGTTGGGCTTCCAGATACCGCTGTTCAGGAGAGTCGAGAGCGAGTCCAAACTGCTATCAAAAATGCCGGTTTATCCTTTCCACGCCATCGAATTGTGGTAAATCTCGCCCCCGCTTCTGTTCGCAAGGAAGGTCCATATTTTGACCTTCCTATTGCCTTGGGGGTTTTATTATTATCTGGGGAGATTTCTATTGAATCTCTAGTCGACACGATGGTAATAGGTGAATTATCTTTGGATGGGAGTGTTAGGCACGCTCGGGGGGTTTTACCGATGGCTGCCACGGCGCGGTCGTTGGGATATAAAAAAATAATTTGCCCAGAATGTGACGCAGCGGAAGCATCCTTGATTCCTGATGTAGAAGTAATTCCTGTATCAAATTTAAAAGCGTTATTTGAACATCTAACCAGTCAATCGGTGATTTCCGGGTTTATTCCACAAACTGTTATCCATCCCCTTGAGACTGATTTTACCGATTTCGCTGAG
>CAZSLN010000019.1:14596-16655 GCA_964607645.1 uncultured Anaerolinea sp. | reverse complement strand
CGCGCCTTGGAAGTGACCGCCGCCGGTGGTCATAACATTCTAATGACCGGCAGCCCAGGCAGTGGAAAAACATTGCTTGCCAGAGCCATTCCCGGAATTTTGCCAGATCTAAGCCTTGAGGAATCGTTGGATGTTACCCGCATCTATTCGGTTGCTGATCTGTTGCCAGCTGGCGCACCCCTTATCACAAACCGGCCTTTTCGCTCACCACATCACACCATTAGCCACGCGGGCTTGGTAGGCGGCGGAAATATTCCTCACCCTGGCGAGATTTCGTTGGCACATCGAGGGGTTTTGTTTTTAGATGAATTCCCTGAATTTGGAGCTCGTGTGCTAGAAGTAATGCGGCAACCGATGGAAGACAAAGTAGTAACCATTAGCAGGGCAAATGGCACTTTAACCTTTTCCGCAAATTTTCAATTGGTAGCGGCAATGAACCCATGCCCTTGCGGTTATTGGGGTGATCTCCAAAAAAACTGTACCTGTTCGATGACCAATATTATGAAATATCAAAAACGCATCTCTGGTCCGATATTGGATCGGATCGATATTCATATAACTGTACCGAGAGTGGAATATAGCAAACTAACAGGTGATCGGTTCGGCGAATCTTCTGCCGTTATTAAAAAGCGAGTGGAAAACGCTCGAGCGATTCAACGTGCAAGGTTTAACGACAATAAATTATTATCCAATTCGGATATGCGGTTGGCGGAAATTCGGACTCATTGCGTAGTAAATGCTGAAGGGGATCGGTTATTAAAACACGCAATTGATCAGATGAATTTATCAGCGAGGGGATATCATCGGGTTTTAAAGATCTCTCGTACCATTGCTGATCTAGATGGAAGTGAAATGATTCAAACGAATCATATTGCAGAGGCTTTGCAATATCGCCCCAAGAACATTGGTATTTAGAAATAACTCTCACTATCTGTAAACATAAATAAATTTTTATTTTTAAAACTGAGGAACAATGGATCTTTATCTTTCTGAAGAACAAATTAGTGCCGTACAATCTGTAAAAGAATTTTGTAAAAAAGAAATTGCTCCGCTCATCAAGGAAGCTGACCGAAATCAAAGCATGCCTGAGAGTATTATCCCAGCGATGGCAAAAATAGGGTTGCTCGGCATTTGTTTTCCCGAAAAATATGGTGGACAAGGGATGGATTACATTACTTTAGGCTTAGTCTGCGAAGAGCTTGAGGCACTGGATACTAGTTTGCGAGTTATTATGTCTGTTCATGTTGGGTTGAATAGCATGGGTGTTTACCAATGGGGGAACGAATCCCAGAAGTTGAAATACCTCAAGCCACTTGCAAAAGGTGAAAAAATTGGTATGTTTGGTTTGACGGAATCCGCGGTTGGGAGTGATGTAGTCAATATGCGCTCGACGGCGGTTAAAAGCGGGGAAACGTATATTCTCAATGGCGAGAAAATGTGGATATCACTGGCGACAAAGGCAGATACTATCTTGTGGTTTGCTCGCACAAATCCAGAAAACCCCGATCCACACAAGCAATTATCAGCGTTCATTGTAGAAACAAAATGGCAAGGGGTTACCCGTGGTGATATTCACAACAAGCTTGGTGTGCGCGCTGGGTCCACCGGGTGGGTAAACTGCCTAGATGTGAGAGTTCCAATTGAAAACCGTTTAGGCAATGAAGGGGAAGGTTTTGAAATTGCTATGTCGTGCTTGGATAATGGCCGTTACACCGTTGGCTCGGGCGCGGTTGGTTTGATTCGTGCCTCTTTGGAAGCCAGCAAAAAATATTGCCTGGATCGAAAGGCCTTTGGGAAAGAGATCGGGAAGCACCAATTGGTTCAACAAAAACTCGCGACTATGTCGCGAGATTATGAATTGGGGCGTTTGCAATATCTAAAAGTTGGCTGGATGAAGAACAATGGTTTGCGTAATACGAAAGAAACATCTATGTTAAAGTGGTTTGCCACCGATGCCTCCTTCGCAGCAGCCAATGAAGCGATCCAAATCCATGGTGCAAATGGTTATTCAGATGAATACGATGTTGAGCGGTACATGAGAAACGCGAGAGGTGCCGTC
>CAZSLN010000019.1:0-14586 GCA_964607645.1 uncultured Anaerolinea sp. | reverse complement strand
TCTGAGGAACTCAAAAGGGGCAGTAATCTACGAAGGCACCAGTGAGATACACCAATTAATGCAGGCTGGATATGTGTTAGGTTACCGAAAGGACAAACCTCTCCGGTGTGAATTACCGATCTATCATCCTGAGTGATCAAGCCGCTAGATACAAGCCCGGTACCTTGTGATCTAACAGAATCGTTTGAACATCGGCTCCATTGTTTACTAAAAAATCTTTTGTGAGTAACTTATTTGGGTGGAAAAGGGTTATTAAATAACCGCTATCTTCATTATTATTACCGCGGGCTAAAAAGTTGGTGGCTTCCAATATGTTCCATCCGTTGGTAAGTTCAGTTTTTAGTGTAAGTACGTCATCAGACCCCTGATGATCGGTTTTGGACCCTCCAAAACCATATAACGATGTAGTGTTCATCATTTTGTATGTTTTCATGCCTTATTTATACCAAGGCATTGTTAATATTTGTTAATTTCTATGTAAACAAAATGTAAACAAAGTTATAATCAACAAAATTTTTTCTAGGAGACCGCAATGCCCACCAAAAAAATCATCATTCTCGTATTAATAGGTATGGTACTATTCTCGGCAATTTTCGGCGGTTCCACTTATTGGAACACAGCTGTTAAAAAGTCCTTCCCAGTTACAGATGGGACTATAAAAATTGCGGGACTATCTGAACCAGTCAGGGTTATTCGAGATGAGATGGGCATTCCTCACATTTATGCGAGTAATATTCAGGATCTATTCTTTGCTGAAGGATATGTTCATGCCCAGGATCGGTTTTGGCAAATGGATTTTTGGCGGCATATTGGGGCGGGCGAACTTTCTTCCATGTTCGGAAAAAGTCAACTAGAAACAGATATTTTCCTAAAAACATTAGGTTGGAAAATGTTGGCGGAAGAAGAATATGAGACGATGGATAGCGAATCTACAGCCATTCTTGATTCTTACGCGGCGGGTGTGAATGCTTACATCGCAAATAAAGACGGGGTTGAAATCAGCCTTGAATACCTAGTGCTGAAAGCGATGAACCCCACCTATTCCCCTCTGCCGTGGACACCTGTAAACACACTTACCTGGGCAAAGGCAATGGCTTGGGATCTGCGAGGGAACATCGGTCAGGAGATCGAGCGATCAGTGCTGCTAGGAACTCTTACCCCCGAGCAAGTAGCAGAGCTCTACCCGGCCTATCCATCTGATCACCCAGTGATCGCCCAGGATTTTAAGATAGATAACGTCGCACAGAGCAACACTCTAAATACCGCAGGCGACAAAGCCAGCGGAACATTGGGCATTTCTCGATTAACCGCTAACGCAAAAGCGAAGATCAATTCTTTAGATGCTTTATTAGGCAAGAATAGCCCCTCGATCGGTTCAAATAACTGGGTCATTTCTGGCAAACTTTCCGCTACTGGAAAGCCATTATTGGCAAACGACCCTCACTTAGGGATCCAAATGCCTTCCATCTGGTATCAGATTGGTCTGCATTGCGCGCCTAAGTCTGAAGCCTGCCCTTACGAAGTAGCTGGTTTTTCCTTTGCCGGCGTTCCCGGGGTTGTGATCGGCCATAATGATAAGATTGCATGGGCTTTCACCAACACTGGCCCGGATGTTATGGACCTTTTTATAGAGAAAATTAACCCAGAAAATCCTGACCAATACGAATACAAAGGCAAATGGGTCGATTTTGAAATTAGAACCGAAACGATACCTTCAAGTGGTGGTGAACCAGTTGAGGTAAAAGTGCGCACTTCGGTTCATGGGCCTATCATCAGTGATGCTTATGCCCCATTGATGGATAAAGTAGAACCTACTGAAACACCTTTTGCGCTCAAAGCTGGCATCGACCTTCCTGAAAACTACGCTATTGCCCTGCGCTGGACAGCACTCGAACCTGGCTCGGTCTTTCAGGCGATGTGGGGATTCAATAAAGCATCGAATTGGGATGAGTTTAGGGAAGCCGCCAAAAAGTTTGTCGTTCCCGCCCAAAATTTGATTTACGCAGATCTTGATGGCAATATCGGCTATCAAATGCCGGGGAATGTTCCAATGCGTTTAGCTGGTGATGGCACGATTCCTGTCCCTGGCTGGACCGGTGAATACGATTGGGCAGGTTATATTCCATTCGAACAATTACCAAGTATTTTTAATCCCGAATCTGGGTTCATTATTACCGCTAATAATCAGGTCACTCCTGAGAGCTATCCATATTTAGTAACTACGGATTGGGATTATGGCTTTAGAGCGCAGCGTATTGAAGACCTCATTAAAGCGAATGGGGGGCTCATTACCATTGATGATTTCAAGCGGATTCAAGGAGATGACCTTAACCTAAACGCCAAGAACATCATCGATGTTCTAAACACGGTTGACCTCCCTGAAGAATTAAAGACTGTCCGTGATACTTACCTCACAACTTGGGATTATCACGAAAACAAATCCGCAAGCGCTGCTTTGTACGAGGCATTTTGGTGGTCGTTGGTTGAATCAACCTTGGCGGATGAAAATATGCCGAAAGAGTATCAACCTATTGGTGGTTCCCGTACATATGAGATCTTTCGAAATTTGATCCAACAATCCGATTCTGCTTGGTGGGACGATAAATCTACCATGGATAAAATTGAAGGTCGTGACGAAATATTCGCGAAAGCCTTTGAAAAAGCCGTAAATTGTGAAGTGTGTGTAAAGAAATTTGGCAAGGATATCTCTAAATGGGATTGGACCCAATTACACACAGCTACCTTCCGCAACGGAACTTTAGGCGAGTCCGGCATAGGCATCATTGAGAATATCTTCAACCGAGGGCCGATCCCGACAACAGGGGGAGAATCTATCGTCAACGCGACCGGTTGGGATATTTACGACTCCTTCGAGGTAAATTGGCTGCCATCCATGCGTATGATCGTGGATCTATCGGATCTGAGCAACTCGCAAACGGTTCATACAACTGGCCAATCTGGACACGCTTACCACCCTCATTATTTTGATATGAGTGGTTTATGGGCTGGTTTAAAGTACTACCCAATGTATTGGGATGAAGAAACCATCAAGAGTACCGCTGAGGGTACTCTGATTTTGGAGCCATAAATGAGAAAACAAAAAAGATCCGCCCTAAGTAACTGGATTTTAGCCAGTCGTCCGAGAACGCTCCCGGCAGCGATCGGGCCGGCGATCGTGGGTAATGCCTTGGCATTTCACGATGGTAAGTATGACCTAGGTTTGGGACTAGCATGTATCGTCATTTCAGTGATGATGCAGGTAATCGCGAACCTGGCGAATGATCTTTTTGATTTTCAAAAGGGCAGCGATAACAAGGATCGGCTTGGACCAACAAGGGCAACAGCCTCTGGGCTGATTTCAGTCAAGAAGATGCGTATAGGTATCGCTGTTTTGATCGGAATTACAGCCCTCATTGGTGGGTACATCGCCCTTTCACGCGGAATTGTTGTGATCGGTTTAGGAGTCCTAATATTCTTAGGCGCTCTTTTCTATTCTGGTGGGATCATAGCTTATGGTTATAGAGGGTTGGGGGACCTTTTTGTGTTCATATTTTTTGGACTTGTTGCCACTATGGGTACATATTTCGCAATCACGGGTACATTAAGCCTTATCGCTGGCATTTTTTCGCTCACCCAGGGCTTTTTAATTACCAACATTTTGGTTGTAAATAATGTACGGGATCGCTTCACAGATGAACAGAGCGGAAAAAGGACACTAGCGGTAATGTTTGGCAGAAACGTGATGAATGCCGAATTTGTCGTGAATTTGCTCCTCCCATTTGGGCTCATCATATTTGTTGTTTTGCGTGGATTATTTGGATACGGAATTTTTACTGTACTATTTTCTCTCCCACTGGCACGAACCCTTTATCTTGATTTCCTCGCGAAAGATGGAAAAGACCTTAATACGGTTCTCGGAGAGGCAGCTAATTTTTCCTTGGTGTTTTCTATTTTGCTATGTCTTGGTATTTTGGTTGGCAAATAAGTTATTTTCGATTTACGAAAATAATACCAACTACCGTAAAAATACCGCCAAGAATTGTGGCGGTATTAATGGTTTCATTCAACATTACAACAGCTAACGCCATTGTAATGATTGGTTCAATATAAATGAAAACAGATAATTGCGATACTGGAATTTCCTTGAGAGCGTCGTACCAAGTGATATAGGCAACGCCTGAGCCGAATATTCCTAACATCAGAAGACTAAGAACAGATGGAGCCGCCCACGAAATATTAAAGTTGAATGATTCCCCAGCCGCATAATACCAAATCCCTGACATTAGCCATCCGAAAAACATCACATAGAACATCATCAAAGCAGGCGGGAATTTTCTTAGCCCGGATCTTGATAGAATTGAAAAGACAGCCCAATTTACAGCGCTGACCATGATCAATTTGTCGCCATAGGTTCCAAAAGACCCGCTAAGGATTGAAAATAAATCCCCTTTACTAACAACTAACAAAACCCCAATGGCTGAAAGGAATGTGCCAACTACGCTGAGTATCGATGATTTTTCCTTTAGGAAGAGCACGCCAAGGATCATTGTAAAGATCGGTATCGTTGCTACGATCCAAGCTGTTACAGTCGCTTGAGCTGTTTGAAGCCCAGTAGCTTGCAGCCATTGGTGGAATGTGACGCCGATAAAGCCAGTAAGCGCTACGTACCAAACTTCATTTGGTTTCGGTAATCTAAATTCCCCTCGAACGAAAACAGTAAGGCCAAGGATCAACACACCAATGCCAAATCGAACGAATACGATCTGTACCGGAGAAAAATCGATCAGGGCAATTTTCGTAAAAACAAACCCCGCTCCCCAAATGACAACCGCTATGAAGGCTTCAAGATAGATTAAAACACGAACAGGTTTTGGGTCAGCACTATTCATCCAATAATTTTGTCCATTGGTCGATCAAGCTCTCTAAAATATGAGTATTTTTCTCAAATTCATTCCCAAGTGTAATGATTTCATCCCGCCCGATCTTTTCGCCGTTGAGCTCATTCATTATTTGACTCTGACGTTCTTCAAGTGATTTGATCTTCAATTCAATCTCAGCGATATCTTTAGCTTTTTTCCGTTCTAGGTTATTTGATTTCTTTTTTTCACTTGTTTTGAGTTGAGGATTATCCTTTGCGATTCCATTTGCGGATTCACTGATGTCCGGACTTTTTTTGCTTTCTTCGTTCTTAATGTACTCGGTATAGGTTCCCTTGAAAACCGTTAACTCTTTTTGTTCGGGCTTAATCTCCCAAATTTGAGTGGCAAGCGCGTCGATGAGATAGCGGTCGTGAGAGACCAATATAATCGTTCCTTGATAGGCTTCAAGGACTTGTTCGAGGATCTCCTGCGAAGGAATATCGAGGTGATTGGACGGTTCATCGAGGAGAAGCAAGTTGGTCTTATTCAATGAAAGTTTTGCTAAGGCCAAACGGCCTCTTTCTCCACCAGATAGAACGCTCACTTTTTTGTAAGCGTCATCGCCGCTAAATAGGAAACGCCCAAGGTATTGCCGGGCATCATTATCCATTAGGTCTTTACTAACCGTTTGGACCTCCTGAATGAGGTTGTTATTCGGATTAAGGCCTTCGTGCGCTTGGGCAAAATACCCCACGTCCAGGCTTGCTCCCAGAATTACCTCTCCAGAAATCGGTTTTTTTTCGTTCAAGATCGTTTTTAAGAAGGTTGATTTCCCTGAACCATTCGGGCCGATTAATGCGGCGCATTCTTTGCGAAGCAGTTCCAACTTCTCTAAGTGAAACAACGGTTTGTTATCCCAGCCAATCGCTAGGTCTTTTCCGCGCATCACAATTTCGCCGGATCGTTTTTCGGCTTTTAGGTTGAGATGAATAATAGGGGGCTGATCTTTTGGAGAGCGAAGACCATTGATTCGGCGTTCCGCTTCATCCACACTAAAAGGGCTAGTGGTCGTCTCCACATCGAGGTGAGACCACTGCGTGTTCAATAAAGCATCTAAGCCAACCTGTTCGATCGCTTGGATGGTTCGGGTTAATTTCTTTAATTTTCCTTTTGCCTGCAAAGTGTTTTGGCCGGAGATGTTTTTTTTGATGTAATCGAGTTCTTTGTAAAGTTTTTCTTTTTCTTTATCAAAGATCTCTTTCCTTCGCTCCCACCTTTGCTGACGTTGAACTAGATAATGGCTGTAGTTCCCGGTGTATTGTTCAACACCGCCGCTCGCCATTTCTATGATGGCGTTCACCGTCTTATCCAAAAAATAACGGTCGTGAGAAATGATGACCGCCGATCCTTCCCAACTGCCTAGGTAGCCTTCTAGCCAGGTAACGGCTTCGATATCTAGGTGGTTGGTTGGTTCATCTAGGAGGAGGATATCAGGATTGGATAATAGTAATTTTGCCAGGTAAGCCCTTGTTTTTTGACCGCCAGAAAGTTGATTCAGTTTTGTGTCGAGATCCTTTTTCTCGAATCCAAGCCCAAACAAGACTCTGCTAATATCATTCTGAAAATGATATCCTCCTAATTGTTCAAAGTCATGCTGCATTTGCCCGAGCTTCATCAATTTGGCTTCATTGGCGTTTTGACCATTAAAGGATTCCTGAAACTTAAGGAGTTCTTCTCCTTTTATGATCAAATCTGAAAAAACTTCTTCGCAAAATAGATAAAGAGACTTGTCAAAGGTAATATCAGCTTCTTGGGGAAGATACCCAATAGCGATGTTCTTGCTAAAGTGGATCACACCTGCGGAAGGTTCGTCGAGGCGGGCAAGAATTTTGAGTAGCGATGACTTACCGATACCGTTGGGGCCAACAATACCAATACGGTCTCTCCTCTCAATTCCAAAGGAAAGATTATTAAAAAGGTCGTTTACCCCAAAAGATTTGGAGAGATGATTAATGGTTACTAATGACATGATGGTTTAAACCAAGTTTATGAATTAAAAGGTCCTTCAGATGATTTGGTATCGGGAATATGAACTGGTTGATCCTTCCCTAATTCCAATGAGCGCTGATAGGCAGCCCACACAGCACGTGATATCGCGGTACGAAATCCGGCTTTTTCCAGATAATACAAAGCTTCAGCAGATGTTCCGCCTGGCGAAGTTACTTGGTTTCTGAGCGCGGAAACATGGACATTGTTTTGTTTGTAATAATCTACTGAGCCAGTGATAGTTTGGAGCACTAATTGTTCCGAGATCCTACGGGGCAGCCCCATATGAACTCCGGCGTCGATCAAGGATTCCATAAACATAAATACGTAGGCTGGGCCGGTACCCGATAGGGCGGTCGCCATATCAAGGTAATGTTCATCCTCAACATGGATCTCCTGCCCAAGCGCGCTCAGGATCTTCTGAGTAATTTCTTTTTGGCTTTCAGTTACGTTTGAGGTGTTGGTCCAAACGGTAATGCCTTCCCCAATCTGGGAAGGGGTGTTTGGCATGGTGCGAACCACTGAGCTATGGCTTAGACCATGGCTTAATTTCTTTAGGGTAGCGCCAGCGATGATGGAGATCACCAACGCTTCTTTGGGTAGTGCGGAGCGCAGGTCAGCCATTACAGCGTTGAGCCGTTGCGGCTTAACGGAAAGAATAACAATATCAGCGCCATCGACAGCGGCTTTGTTATTTGAAAAAGGAATAACGCCATATTTTTGGGCTAACAAATCGCAGCGATCCTGATTTGGACCGGAGATGCGGATCGCCGTTGGTTGCGATATGGAATTCTTGATCAAGCCGCCAAAGATAGCCTCGGCCATTGCGCCTGGGCCAATAAATGTAATATTTTTATCGATCATCGTACTCTCCGTTTACTGAGGGGGTGATTGAGATGTTACTGGAAAAAAGATAGGCAAGTTCTGATCTTGTCTTCCAAGGATAGGTCTTGATCCTTTGGCAAAGATTGGATTGCCCTTTGTGATTCCACCACCGAATATCCAAGGGTTGTTAGGGCGGCCAGCAGATCCGCGTCGTGTTCCGAAAAAGCCATGCCCGTGATTGAAAGATTCCCTTTGGCAACCTTATCCTTTAGATACAGCTGTATTTTTTGGGCGGTCTTTTTACCAACTCCCGGCACTTTGCTTAGAAGGTCCGGCTGATCCGAATTGATTGCATGCTGGATCGAATCGATTGTCATCGTAGAAAGAATGGATAAAGCCACTTTTGGGCCGATTCCATCTACTCCCAATAACATGGTGAAAAACTGCTTTTCTTCCGGTGTTTCAAAACCATATAACGACAATTCATTTTCTCTTACAACCAAATAAGTTGATAAAGAAATGTGATCACCGAGATTTTTTGAATTTAACAAAATTTTGGGGACGAAAACCTTAAAACCGATTCCGCCCACCGAAACGGTGAGGGAAGAGTCATCGATAAATAAAATTTCACCAGATAAGTTTGCGATCATAGCCTTGCGATCTGTGAATTTATGTGCGTAATGGCGATCGCGAGGGCGTCGGCGGCATCATCAGGGGTAGGTTTTTTAGATAAGTTCAATAATATCCGGGTCATTTCCTGCATCTGATTTTTGTCGGCAAAGCCATAACCGGTGATAGCCTGTTTTACTTCGTTGGGCGAATATTCGCCTATCTCAATATTTGCTTGTTCAAAGGCGAGAAGGATAACACCCCTTGCCTGGCCAACCGCCAAGGCGGTGGTGGTATTTTGTTGAAAATACAACTTTTCAACCGCTGCCGTTTGAGGGTTGTATTTTTGTAGCAAAGTTTGTAATTCTTGATAAAGAACTAGCAAGCGCTTGGATGTGCTATCGTTCTTACTTGTTTTTATCGCCCCATATTCAAGGGTGCGCATGTCTCCATTGGGTAACACTTCAATAAAGCCATAACCAATGGTCGCTGTACCTGGGTCAATTCCACAGACGATAGTCATAATAAAAAAATGGGTAGGTTTTGTGCCTACCCATCTCAGTCTTTACTCGTCACCTTCTAGGGCAGCCAGAACTTCGTCTGACAACATAAGGTTATGATAAACACTTTGTACGTCGTCCAGCTCTTCGATCGATTCTACAACTCTAAGAACCTGTAGCGTCTGTTCAACATTAAGCTCGAGTTCTTGTTTTGGGATCAGCCGTAAGCCGCCTTCATCAGGGGTAACTTTGGCGGCGGCAAGCGCGTCACCAATGGTCTTGAAGGCATCAACCGGTCCGAGGATCTCTAGGTTATCACCATCTTCTTGCACATCATCCGCACCGGCTTCGATGGCCAATTCAAAAGCTTTATCAAAGGACAGTTTGGCAACAGGGAAAGTGAAGTATGATTTCCGTTCGAATTGCCAGCCGACAGCACCGGGTTCAGCCATAGAGCCATTGTTTTTACTAAACGCATGACGCATATCAGCAACGGTTCGATTTCGATTATCAGTTACACATTCCACCATAATGGCGGATCCGTGTGGGCCATAGCCCTCGAGGGTAAATTCTTCGAAAGCGGCGGCATCTTTATCTTCACCAGAACCACGCCTGATGGCGCGTTCAATGCTATCTTTCGGCATATTTATCGCGCGCGCTTGTTCTATAGCGAGGGATAAACGGAAGTTGCTGGCCGGATCTCCACCGCTACGGGCGCCCATAACGATCTCACGAGCGATACGGGTAAAAATCTGGCCCTTTTTAGCGTCGGCTGCGCCTTTTTTCCTTCTAATTGTTGCCCAATGACTATGTCCAGACATTATTGCTCCTTGTTTTGTTCAACATTTTGTTGAAAGAGTTTTATAAAATTAGCCTACCAATTTTACCACAAAGGGTACCGTAGTGCCCTAACTAGCGGGAAGCACTCACCCTCGATTCCATGGTGTTGCGGAGGGATCGGATGTCTTTATCGATAAAAAAGAGGACAAAAAGGTAGAAGACGAAACAGAGAGCCCACGCCGAGATACAGATCCATAAAATGGCGGTATACAAGTTGGTCGCGTCCGCGATAATGCCGGCGATCAGTGGCGCGGAGGCGGCGCCAATGTTCTCAATAAAATACTCCACCGATTGGGCAGTAGAGCGAACTTCCGGCAGGGTAATATCGAAAACGGTAGAAACCACATTCGGTGAAGAAAGCGGCATAAAGATGGCGGTTAAGCACATTAGGACGAAAAAGGTTCCGCGTTCAGCGATTGGAGTATTGAGCGCAAAATAAAGGAAAATCGCTCCAAGAAGGACTCCCAACGCTGAAACCAAAATTCTTCCCTTGGAGGTAAATTTGAAAGCGAAATCGCCAAGGAACCCGCCGAGAAAATAGCCCCCGGCCAGGATAATGATGACCGGAGCCATCAGCATCAGTACGTCACCCTCTGCATACCCGCGCTCTTCACCAAGATAGGTAAAGAACCAATAAGTGATCACGTTCCAAGGGAAAACGCCGGCGAAACCTTGAAGGAAGATGAACCACATGGTCGGTTTCTTGATTACGTCCATAAAAGCTTCCATTGAGAAGCGATATTGGCCAACTTCCGCCGCGTCTTCATATTCAGGCTCCGCCTGGCCGCGAGGAAGGTCCTTCACGCCAAAATAGATCGCTATCGATAAAAGCACGCCCATGCTGCCGGTGGCGATAAACACCGTACGCCATTCCCACTGAAGCATTGGGGCGATCATCAACGCGAGGATCATACCGCCCAAATAACCAAGCGGTTGAGATAACTGCAAAATACCATACACTTTTCCACGCTGTGTTGGTTTGAAGTAATCGGCGATCAGACTATACAAACCAGGGTAAGCGGAATCATCGATGCCGGTTGAGGCGCGGGTAATCACGAACGGTACATAGGTCCGCACGATCGCGCTTAACCAAGTGGTTGATCCCCAAATGAGAGATGCCAATGAGAGTAATTTGGCTCTAGAATACTTATCGTAGAAGTAACCCCAAAGTGGGTAAAAAACCGTGCCAATGAGCAAGGCCCCAGTAAGTACCGCCCCCATTTGGGTTTTCGTGATCTGAAAATCCTTCATAATTTGGGGGGTAAGCGGGCCAATAAGTAGCTTATCGACTTGGTGAAGGAACATGAACAGGAAGAAAATTACCACAACCAGTATCTTTGATGACCGTTTAGATTGGCTCATTTTTACCTCTTTGAATGTTTGATTATTCTTTATTTTAAACTCATTTCTGATTGTGGAACAAGCAATTTTGCTTATGGTAAAATCTCGCATATGAACAACATCGAAACCATTTCAAAAATGCTTAATGTCAATATCCAACAGGTGGACGCAACCATCAAATTGTTGGATGAAGGTAACACTGTCCCATTTATTTCCCGTTATCGAAAAGAAATGACCGGTTCGCTAGATGATGAACAGGTACGAATTGTGGCTGATGAGATCATCCGTCTTCGTTTATTGGATGGACGACGTGCCGCAATCATCGAATCGATTGAATCGCAAGGCAAGATGACCGATGAATTGCGCAAGGAATTGGAACTTTCCGAGACGATGACTCGGCTGGAGGATCTTTACCTACCGTATAAACCCAAAAAACGAACTCGAGCCATGATCGCTCGCGAAAAGGGTTTAGAACCTTTGGCTCAATTAATTTTGACGCAATCTGGCAAAGAAAAAGAGTTGGCTAAAGTTGCCAGTGAATTTATCAATGAGCAGGTGGAAACCTGGAAGGATGCCTTGGAAGGCGCGCGTGATATCGTTGCCGAAGCAATCAACGACAACGCCGATGTGCGTCAAATGATCCGTGAAAAGGGCTTAAAATTTGCCCGCCTAAAGGTGACCAAGATTAAAGACGCAGTAGACGAAAAGCAGGTATATGAAAGTTATTATGAATTTGAGAACCGCGTCGACCGTATTCAGCCGCATCAGGTCCTCGCCATCAATCGCGGTGAGAACGAGAACATCCTCAAAGCAAAAGTCTTGTTCGATGACCGAGATAGCGCCTACGCTATTGAGTTTCATTATCCAGTCAATTTGCTATCGGTGTTCGCTGATGAACTTGTTCTGTCCGCCGAAGACTCGCTTAGCCGCCTCATCCTGCCCTCCATCGAGCGCGACATTCGCCGCCACCTGACCGAGCACGCTGATATGCACGCCATCACCGTTTTCGCCACCAACTTGCGGTCATTGCTCTCTTTGCCCCCTCTAAAAAACCAGATCGTCTTGGGCCTGGATCCAGGTTTTAGAACAGGTACTAAATATGCCGTGGTCGACGCCACCGGCAAATTCCTAGATTACGGTACTATTTACCCACACCAGCCGCAAAACGATTGGGCTGGCTCCAAGGCTAAGCTGCAGGCGGCCATCGAAAAATACAAAGTCACGCTCATCGCCATCGGTAACGGTACCGCCTCCCGTGAGACGGAAAAGTTGGCTGCAGAGATGATTAAGAGCAACGAAAGCACCAAGTACCTAATCGTCAACGAAGCTGGTGCATCGGTATACTCAGCCAGCCCACTAGCCCGCGCCGAATTCCCTGAGTTAGATGTGACAATCCGCGGGGCTGTTTCCATTGCCCGTCGCTCGCAAGACCCCCTCTCTGAGCTGGTCAAGATCGATCCAAAATCGATCGGGGTGGGTATGTACCAGCACGATGTGGACCAAACAGAACTAGGCAACTCTCTCGATAGTGTCGTCGAATCGGTAGTGAACGCGGTAGGGGTAGATGTAAACACTGCTTCTAGCTCACTGCTTAAGTATGTATCAGGTATCGGCCCCAAACTTGCCACCACTATCGTACAGCACCGAGACGCCAATGGAAAATTTTCCTCGCGCGAGCAATTGATGGCGATTAATGGCTTGGGCAAAAAAGCCTTCGAGCAATCCGCCGGGTTCCTGCGCGTCCGCGATGGCGGGGAAGCGCTGGATGCCACAGCTATACATCCAGAAAGCTACAAAGTTACTTACCAACTTTTCGACATCCTAAAGCTCAATCCTTTTGCATCCCTCGCGGAAAAAGAACCCATTATTCTTGAAGCAAAAAAATCGGACAATCTTAAGAACTTAGCCCAACAATTGGATTGCGGTCTTCCAACCCTGATAGATATTTTTGAGCAGCTAATGAAACCAGGCCGAGATCCGCGCGAAGATGCCCCCGCACCGATCCTTCGCTCGGATATTTTGAGTATGGATGATATTGTTGAGGGAACCATTCTCAAAGGCACCGTCCGTAATGTGGTCGATTTTGGCGCGTTCGTTGATATTGGCGTGAAGCAAGATGGTTTGTTACACCGCACTCAGATACCAAACGGAACCGTGCTGCGTGTTGGCGATGTGATTGACACCGTCATCCTAAAATTCGAAAAAGATCGCGGCCGCATCAGCCTGGGATTTAATAAAAGTTAATCGTTACTAATAGGCATATTTTGTGTTATAGAAATTAGAAAAAGGGATTGTCAGTGACAATCCCTTTTTTATTTGAACTTATTTATTTTTATTCTGAACTGGAGTTTACGATGGAAAAGATCGTTATCACTGGCATGGGAACTGTCAACCCCACTGGCTTATCTGTAAAAGAATCCTGGGACAACATCATCAATGGCCGCTCCGGCGTTGGCCCCATCACCCTGTTTGATGCCTCCAACTGGCAGGTGCAGATCGCCGGGGAGGTAAAGGATTTTGACCCTGGCAATTATATGGACCCCAAAGAAGCCCGCCGCCGTGACCGCTACGAACAACTGGCGGTTGCCGCTGCCAACGAGGCCATCACCCAATCGGGTATCAACTTCGATTCCTTCGACCGTTCCCGCGTGGGCGTTATCGTCTCTTCCGCCATCGGCGGCATGAAGTCGCTGCAGGATGGCATCATCACTATGAAGGAAGACGGCCCCCGCCGCGTCAGCCCCTTCCTCATCCCAATGCTCATGCCTAACGGCGCGTCTGGCATCATCGCCATCGATCACGGCCTGCATGGCCCAGCCTTTTCGGTAGCATCGGCTTGCGCTTCTGGTGCCGATGGCATTGGAACTGCCTATTATTTATTACAAAGTGGTTTGGTAGATGTCATCATCGCCGGCGCCGCTGAATCGACCATTTGCGAGATCGGCGTGGCCTCCTTCGATCGCATCGGCGCTATGTCCCGCCGCACCGCCGACCAGATCAACACTCCATCCCCCTTCGACAAGAACCGTGACGGCCTAGTTATGGGCGAAGGCGCCGGCGTGGTGGTATTGGAGCGCGAGAGTTTCGCCAAAGCCCGCAAAGCCGAGATCCTAGCCGAGATGGCAGGCTACGGCAGCTCCGCCGATGCTTACCACGTCACTGCGCCAGATGCGGAAGGAAAAGGTGGCGCGCAGGCCATCCTTTCCGCGCTTAGCACAGCCGGGGTTAGGCCTGATCAGGTTGGCTACATCAGCGCCCACGGCACCGGCACCCCCCTCAACGATGCCGCCGAAACCCAGGCCCTCAAGCGGGCGTTTGGCGCGCATGCCTACAAAATGGGCGTCTCTTCTACAAAATCGATGACCGGCCACATGATGGGCGCTACCGGCGCGCTGGAAGTGATCTACTGCGTCAACGCCATCCGCGATGGCATCCTACCTCCTACCATCAATTACTCCACCCCCGATCCCGACTGTGACCTGGATTACATCCCCAATCAGGCGCGCCAACAAAAGGTGGATGTGGCCATCTCCAACGCCTTTGGCTTTGGCGGACACAACGCCGTG
>CAZSLN010000018.1:17781-34481 GCA_964607645.1 uncultured Anaerolinea sp. | reverse complement strand
ATCGATTAGGATGTAATCATATCGATCAACCAGAGACATCAGAGCGTTTTTTAGCTTGCTTTCCCGCCCGTTTTGGTCTACCAACTCCACTTCTGCACCCGCCAAAGCTGGCGAGGAAGGTAACAAGGTTAATCCGAGGGTTGTGTTTGCCAATAACGCGCTGGCGGGGTTAATCAAGCCGAGAATGGATTCATAGGTACCGCTCTTAACGCTGTACTTATCAACACCCAAGCAAGATGTGGCATTTGCCTGTGGGTCGAGGTCCACGATCAACACTTTTTGGCCAAGGTTCGCCAAGTTAGCCCCTAAATTTATGACAGAGGTTGTTTTACCAACTCCGCCTTTTTGATTCACTAATGAGTATATTCTTGCAGCCAATTAACACCTTCAAAAATTAATGTAATAGTTCTATCTCTGCCAGTTTAATTTCTTCGACGGAAGGGATGCTGGCCATACCCTTACGTGTCACAGAAAACGCGGCAACCTGGTTGGCATATCTAGATGCTTCCCACGGGTCGCGGGTGATCAACAATCTCATAAAAAAAGAAGACGCGAAGATATCCCCTGCCCCGGTCGGGTCAACTTCTACTACCCGGCGAGAAGAAAATTTCCGAATATCACCGTTCCAATATAACCGAGACCCTTTGCTTCCTTCTGTGATTGCTAAGATCTTGGTTTTGTGTGCATACCACTCTATTAGATCTTCATCGTGTGCAAGGTCTTCGGAGCTAAGAACCACCACGCTTGCTTGCAGAATTGGTTCAATTTCCTCATTCTGTTTTTCCGTTGATACCAAACCCTTCGCATCCCAACGCCGCAACCAACCCTGAGGTGTCGCGCAAAGCAAATCCGCTTTTAGGATTGTTGGATCAAAAACGGGTATCTCATTTGCCACTGGGGCAAGATGAATGATCTTGGCTCGCTTCCAAGGAGTTGGTATCGTTGCGATATCTAAAGGTTCTGCCACCGCCCGAATTAATTGAACCCTGCCTTCCTCGGTATAACGGTTCTCAAAGGTGGTGCTTTTTATTGTCGGGCAATTTACCACCTGAATCTCACTAAGTACATCAAGAGGGAGTTCGTTGCCAAAGGATGTGAAGATGCCAACTCTGAAGCCGTGCTGCTTGGCGTTTAGTGCTACATAAGCAGCTGTACCGCCTAGTGTGGGTCCATCAGGTGTAATATCGATGGTGATGTGACCAACAACCAAATAGTCGATAGGCTCTATGGTGGCGAGATGTTCCATAGGTGAATTATAGCCTTATAAAAATCAACCCGGAGATTTTCATTCCCGGGTTTCTTTGTTATTTTTTCAAAACAATGCTAACTTTTCGCGCGGACCCTTCGCCGACGCTTTCGGTAAATACCGCTTCGTGATCTTTTAGCTCCAAATGGATGATGCGCCTCTCAGCTGCTCCCATTGGTTCTAGTAACTGTTTTCTACCCGTTTTCACGGCTTGTTCTGCCATTCGATGGGCTAATTGTTTAAGCTGTCTATTTCTTCGAACGCGGTAGCCCTCAACATCGACAACTACTTGCATCCACTTAGTGGTTTTTTTGCTCAGAATGAGGGTAATGATGTATTGAAGAGCGTTCAGCGTTTCAGCTTTACGTCCTATCAATACGCTGAGATCATTTCCGTTGATATCAATAAAAATGGTCGATTGACCTTCTTCATCTGGCTCACTAATGTGAACATCGACCTTAGCCTTGATATTCATCTTATTCAGCAAGTCTTCAGTAGCTTGTGCTGAATAATAGATCAAGTCATCTTCCTCAGCCGTGGTAGGTGCTCTTTTAACCGGTTCTAGTTCTTTTTCAACCGTTTCAGATTCACCCTTTACAGTTAGCCTAATACGCATTTGCCTGCCACCGATGCCGAGAAAACCCTTGGAGCCTTCGTCCAAGATCTCAACAATCAACTGGTCACGCGAAACATTAAATTGTTCAATCCCTTGCACAATTGCTTCTTCAACTGAATTTGCAATTACTTCCAGAGTTGTACGACTCATGCTTGCTCCTTAATTCTTTTTGCTGGTGCGCGATTTCGCGTCAATCACTTTGGGAGCGCTTTTGACGCCAATTAAATTTTTCCAATTTACTTTACCAAGAGCCGCGTATTGCGCAATACCCGCCAAGTTGCTGGTGATAAAGTACACCGCCAGACCAGAGGCAAAATTGAGGGAGAAATAGAATAGCAACACCGGCATATACAAACCCATCATCTTGTTCATCTGAGCTGATTGATCATTGGGATTAGCGCTGGGCTGCATAGTTAGTTTGGTTTGGAAGTAGGTGGTAAGACCTACGATTATGGCTAAAACTGGAATGGCAAAGGGTAGAAAATCTAGCTTCACACCTTCGGGTTGCCCTAAATTCATCCAAAGAAACTGACTTTGGATAGGTAGGAGGGCAGATAAACCAGCGTTCGGGGTTATGTTCTCCAAGCCTGGATAAATCCCACGGACAAGAGAAAGCAATTGCAACGGTGTTACGCCAATTGCCCTAACGATACTTTGGTAAAAGCCAATGAGGATAGGAAATTGGATCAACGTTGGTAAACAAGAGCTGAAAGGACTTACCCCTTTTTCGGAGTAAATGCGCATTTGTTCCTGAGCTAATTTTTCTTTTTCGTTCTTGTATTTTTCTTGAATCTTAAGCCATTCTTCAGAAGCCATCAATTCCTGCATGGCTGAGCTTGATTTGATCTGCTGTGCCATGATAGGGTATGTGATAAGGCGGATGATGATGGTGAATAGAATGATCGCCACCCCAAAATTGCCGATAAAAGCATAGATAAGCAGCAAGGCATTTGTAAATGGATTGACGATCAATAAATCAAAAATATTTCCCATGTTTTTTTCCTATTTCCCGTCGAATGTCCAGCGTTGGACACCATTAAGATCGTAAGCAACTAAAACAAAATCGGCGTTCATCGGAGCCATCAACACAGAATCATTGCTGATCAATGGAGAGGTATAGAATTTTGCATTCTCGATCACAGCTTGCCATTTTGGGGCACCAGTGAGATCCAATGCCTGCAATTTTCCCAGCTCAGTTCCAAAATAAACCATGCCATTGCTTACTACCGCGCCGGCAATGATCGAACCGCTATCATCTTTTTGCCACTGAATAGTACCATCAGCGATATTCAAAGAATAGAATTTACCTGTTTTCCCATTAACGGTGCCAACAAATAGGCTGGATCCATCGGTCGCGGGGGTTCCCCAAATATTTCCTTGAAGGGCGGTATTCCATTTTTGCTCGCCAGTAGCGGTATCCAACGCAAATACATTGCCAGAAAGTGTTGCAACATACAGAGTGCCATCTATTAACAAAGGTGAGGCTAAAATACTCGTATCAAGTTCTTGAGTCCAAACCTTCTGGCCGGCTTTATCCACAGCTACTACTTCGTGTTCCATGGTCACAACAAAGACCAATTCACCATCAGTGACGGGGGAAGCCCATAGGGAGTGTTCTGATAATTTTAGAGCCGGCTTGGCTGTTTTCCCTGTTTTTAGATCCAACAGATACAAATTACCATCACCTGAAGGGGCAAAGATGGTTTGATCTATGATCAGAGAACCGGCCATCCAGGAATTCTTAGCGTCCGAGAAGGTCCAATTAATGTTACCTGTCTTGGGGTCAACACTAAAATACTCGTGTTTTTTGGTGGCAGCATTTCCAACCAACATTTGGCCATCGGCGGTGAGAGCAACGGGGGCAAAGAAGGAAAGCGCTGCATCGGCTTTCTGAGGAAAACGAGCTGGCACATTTCCTTCCGCTGATGCGACGGTGTTTTCTACACCGGATGCGATATTTACGGAGTATACGTGCCCGCCATTAGACAAGTAAATATTCTGTCCATCGGTGGTAGTGGCTGGCCAGTTCGCAGAAGGAGCGCTTCCACAAGCGGTGAGGAAAATGATCGAGCCAAAGATCGCGATCAGTTTTATTAGCTTTAACTTCATTAAATCTCCTTAGAATCAACAAACCCACACGTTGAAAATTAATTTATACCGGGTCAACCCCGCCAGGGTTGAATGGATTGCATCGTAACACTCGCCAGATAGCCAAAAAAGCGCCTTTGACCGCGCCATATTTGTAAATAGCCTGATATCCATAATGCGAACAAGAAGGATAAAACCTGCACGTATTCGCGGGCATACCCTTTGATATCGTCATTTGGTAAAGCCGTACAAGGGAGAGCAAGGCTATCTTGGGCAGGTTCCAAATTGTAAATGGAACATCCCTCAAACGCGGCTCATCCGTGTAATCATCTGGCAAGTAACTCATCGAAGGCATAATTATTGACCTGAAATTGGGTGAATGATTCTTGACCTTTTCAGTAGGTCCATCAACGCCATCTTGATCTCAGAAAATGTCGCTGTAGCGATCGCCGGTCTGGCAATGATCACTAGGTCGTTGGTTTCGGCAAGATCGGGAATGGTGGACCGTAAAATTTCACGAACCACACGCTTGGTACGATTTCGCACCACGGCGTTCCCCACAAATCGGCTCACACTAATCCCAACACGGGAGCGCAAACCATTTGAGCTTGACCTCACCAACACAACAAGCGGGTGCGCGAAAGATGAACCTTGCTTCCGCACCCGCTTGAAATCAATCGACCTGGAAAGGCGAAATTTTCTATTCAAAGATATCCTGCCCTAAAACCATACTAGGGCGAATCGTTGATGGTATTTCGCTCTCTCTACCAGCGTACTCGCTTAACATGATTGTTGATCTTTACGGTCAACTTTGTGCGGCCTCTTGCCCTACGGCGGCTCAATACATCGCGGCCGTCGGATGTGGACATGCGTTCGCGGAAACCATGCACGCGCATACGCCTTCGAATTTTTGGTTGGTATGTTCTTTTAGTAGCCATTTTTCCTCTTCAACACGTTAATAAACAAAAAAAGACTGCCGCTCGGTTTTTTGAACGGCATAGCATTATACCCTATATTTTTTGAATGGTTAAGGCTTTAAAACGAGTTTTTATCCATGTTTTGTTGCCTGATCGGTAGGGTGATGAAAAAAATAGACCCTATTCCCTCTTTGCTATCAAACCACACGGCTCCATGATGATGTTCGATGATCGATTTAACGATAGCAAGACCCAAACCGCTACCTTTACGGGTTTTAATTTCCGTTTTCTTGCTGCGATAGAATTTTTCGAACAAGTGCGGTTGATCCAATTTCGCGATCCCCAGCCCATTATCTTGAACCGAGAGCTTCAACTGCCCATTTCCGCTACTAACCTTCAACTCCACCTTGCTGCCTTCATTGGAATACTTAATGGCATTCTCTAAAAGGTTTGTGACGGCTTGCTGAACCAAACCAGGGTCAAGCTGGGCTAAGACATCGTTTCCAATAAATTCTTTTTCAAATATTATCTTTTTCTGAATGGCAAGTACTTGAATTGGCCCGCATACCTTATCCAACAATTCTTTTACTGAAACAAGTTCTAACTGCATGCTTACGCCGGCATCGATGCGCCCTAGATCTAACAAAGAGTTGATCAACTTGGACATATCTTCTATGCTTTCATTGATCTTTTGGGCGTATACAACCTGTTGATCATTGAGAGTACCGACCATTTCGATCATATTGGCGTAGCCACGAATAAGAGAGAGCGGCCCGCGAAGATCGTGACTAACCGTATTTACGAACTCGGTTTTTAATCGTTCCTGCTCTTTAAAGCCTGTGATATCTCTGAAGATCCACACGCGACCATTATGCAGGTTTAATATATTGATACTCTTAGAAATAGCGCTGTAGGTTTTGCCATTGATCAGGGTAATTTCGTTGTTAGTTTCATTGGTTATAGTAGAACGAAGTAAATTGACCAAAGCTGGCGCGTCGAGCAAGGCGTCGATCGGGTTGCCCATTCCCTCCTCAAACTTTGTACCAAAAAGGATAGAGGCGTTTTTATTGGCATACTTCAAGTTGAAATTGGCGTCGAGCAAAATTAATGGGTCTGGGGTCGATAGTATGATCGCGTTTAGTTTTTGAATTTCAATTTCCGAAGTTATATTTCTAGCGATCTTGTTCTGTTCACCCTGCGTGAGCTGGGACGCAAAAGATTTGATCGCTTCAATATCGTCCGTTGTAAAAGCGCGTTCTTCCTGAAATGCGCCCCACAACACCCCTACTAATTGTTCGCCTTTTCGTAGCGCGATAAAAAATAATGAGCGGGGAATGGATTGATCGAAGTTATTACTTTTCTTAAATAATTGCCGGGTGTTTTCAAGGAACATTTCCCCGGTCTTCCCCGAAAGGGTAAAAATAACCGGGTCGAACTTTCCGAAAGTATCCAAATCCTCCCGCGAACAGATCACATCAAATACTTGATCCGCTTCATGGCGCTCTTGCATTGGCCGAATAATTCTCAAACTGGTAGCTGCAAGAGAACGAAGCGGTTCAAACAACTCACTTCGCAGGTTATTGAGGTCTTCAAACGAATAGGTCAGTAAATTTAAACCGCCGAGGGTAACCTGCCCCACTGAGTTTGAAGAAGCTGCCGGTTCTGAATTGAAGAGAGCGTTATGAATTACTGATATCTCAAAAAATTGGCTTGGGGCGGGTTGTTGGTCAGCAATATGGCCTCTGCCAAGCGCTTCAGCAGTGCGAACAAGTTCCTTGCTGATCTTGCGAATCAGGCCAAAATAGAGGATCAACAAGATAATGGAAAGGAAGCCCGCCCACGGGAAAAATCGGGATAGGATCTTGTCAATTAACCGCGACCAAGAGAGGTAAATTACCAATTCTTTCCCCTCTTTTATTGTCTGACAGAAGAGACCCATTTCATTATTGCCAAAGTTTAAGGTGGCCGGGAAACCGCGAGTGGCACTGGAGTATTTCTTAAGTTCGTTTTCACTCAAGTTCACTGAACGAAGTACCGTAGTTTCCTCGGTATTGAATAGAAAAATATCACATTGGTAGAAGGGGGCGCATGTTAGCGTGGAGGTTTCACCATCCCTGTAACGAGATGAAACATGAGTGATGACATCATTCGCCTCAAGAGAGGTACTCACAAATATGACCGCGAATAAACCGATAAGCGAGGCAAAACTGATCCAAGCGTATACACACCCGATCTTGTAACCGCGCTTTTTGTGGTGTTTTTGTTGATGTTGTGGAGCGCTCGGTTTTGCCCAATGGGAACGTATTTTCCTGATCGCTATGGTTGTGGCAGCAAGCAACAATAACCAAACCAATAATCCTGTATTATTTTCGGGTTGGATCAATAATAATAATACCTGGGGCAATTTCGCTAGTATGTCCATTTAGCTCTCAATTAAAAATTATACTCAAATTGGGCTAAACTAACCTCAACCAAAGAGGAAATTGTTATTTCAATAACCCCAAAACAAAATTCAATACCGCGTCAATATCCATGTCGCTGGAGTTGATCACCACCGCATCGGAAGCCGGTTTTAGTGGCGCGACTTCTCGGTTCGAGTCGATCTGATCTCGCTCGATCACCTTGGCTAGGATCTGCGCGTAATCTGCCGATTCCCCCCGTGATTGCATTTCGCTAAAACGGCGGCGGGCTCTTTCCTCCGCAGAAGCATCGAGGTAGATCTTCAGATCCGCGTCGGGTAATACCACCGTACCGATATCCCGCCCCACCATCACCACATTACCTCGCAGACCAATTCGGCGTTGTTGCGCTGTAAGTGCGGCACGCACCCCTGGGTAAGCAGCAACCACCGAAACAGAACCCTCAACCACAGGTTTTTTAATCTCCCAAGTGATGTCTTGTTCCTCAATGATCACATCACAAGGCCGGCCATCCTCTACCGATGAAGGCAATACTTCTATCACGGTTTCATTGGCAAGTTTGGTGACCTCGGATTCATTCCTAACATCCACTTCCTTATGCAAGGATTGCCAGGTAATGGCCCGATACATCAGGCCTGTATCAAAATAAAGGTAACCCAATTTTTTCGCCAGCAAAAATGCTAGTGTCGATTTTCCTGAGGCGGCGGGGCCGTCGATGGCGATGATGGATTGTTTTGTCATTTTAGGTTTGTATCCAGTATTAGTTGTTTTGTTGGTCGATAAATTGGTCAGCCCTGATCCACAAGATCAGTTTATTTTCACTTTTGGGGAAGGTATGATTCACGGACCATTTCATCCAATCAGCCCAGGTCAATTGTCCGAAAGGAACATCATAGCTCCAAAAAATATTTTGGCCGCGATAATTTCCTTCCAACTCATCATTGGAAAAACCATCGGGTGTAATGATAATCAGTCCCAATTCATCAACACTTGGGATCTCAGAAACATTTTCGTATTCAAAATCTTTTAGCATCCAAGTCAAAGCGGGGGAATCCACCGCAACAGAAGTAATCTTTTTGAGGCTATCTGAGCTCTGATTCCAACGCGAGACATCCTTCATTTGCCGCAGTAAAACGTTGTCTGTGGAAATTTGGGGATAAGGATCAGATAGCTCATCAGTACTATTCGCCTTTAGATGGCTGATCGAAACCAATAGTGGAATATTTAGCATGAAGAAAAAAACAAAGAAACCAGTCGTGATTCCCTTAGATGCGGTTTGAAAGGACCAACCGTAGGTGACTAATACAAAACTAATGATCAGCAGAGTGATCGAGCCGATCAAAACACTCCAACGCATTTGGGTAACCACAACATCTACGGTCACCAAAGCAATCGAGAAAATATTTAGCACTGCAAAGACCAAAAGCAGGGTGGTAAAGAGGGTCATCCCTTGGATCTCTCTGGTAAAGGACCCAAAATTTTCAATAAAATCGCTGATGAAGAGCGCCGCAACCAATAACAGGAACAGAACAAACCAAACAATATCCATCGGATTTCTGGCTGGGTGAATGATCGCGATGATCACCGCGATCAAACTCGCTATTCCAAAAGCGGAAAAAACCGGTCGCTGCTCGGTGAATAGCTTTTTTAATCCAAGAAGGAAGAAAACGATCCCAAAGATCTCGTACACACCTAATGTCAACAAAGATCTAACCGGGGAAATAACCACCGCGCCAACACTATTAGCCGACTGACCTTGCAGTATTAATCCTTGAAACGAGGAGATGATTGAACCCAACCCGGCTGGGTTGAGTAGGAAGAAGCTCCCTAACATGGCATAGGTTAATAGAAAAGGCACAACCATTTCTCTCAATTGTTTTTTGTTCAGTTCAGCAATTTGCGTGCTCAACCGTACGTTCCAACGGAAAATTAGCAGGGCTGTCTCTGTCAAGATCAAGGCTAGGATTCCAAACCATACTTGAGGGCCACTTAATAAGAACAATCCCAACAATACGCCGATGGTCTTACTTCGCTTGTCCGTGAAGGCTGCCAATAGCCACAATAATGTGGTCAGCGGCAAAATGACCAGGTTTACCGATCTGGATAACGCTACTAAGGTAGGATCAATCACTAATAAAAGAGTTAGAACGAACGCGACATTTTTCCCTAATATTTTTTGAAACAGAAGGGGGGTGAATAGCAGCAATATACCAGCAAACGCTGGTAAGAACCTGGCAAAAAAATTGGAAGAAGCGAATAAATAAAAAAACGCGGCGGTAAAGTTGGTATATAGCGTATTGGAGAGGGAAGGGGTAAAGATCCCTTTGGAGAAATTCAACGCGTCTAAGGCTAAAGCCGCTTCACGGTCACTTAATGGCTGACTACCGAGCTGGTACAGCCGCAAAAAAGACCCCAGAGCAATGGCAACGAGGAGGTAAGGTGTTTCAAATTCGAATTTTTTTGTGGTTGTGATCATAAATTTCTCTTTTATCGCATATTAGTTGGAACTTGATAAATGGTAACCGTTGCGGATGAAAAGGCAGTTACAAGATAGTCCCTGAATTTGTCTTCAAAAACCGGGTAGGTATTTCTTTCCATATTGCCTACGACGATGTAGTCAACATTGTACTTCAACAGCAATAGGCGAGCAGATTCCCACTCACGGGTCGTGTAAATCGATTCGATGTCGCCTTGGCGGCTGCCAATTTCATCATAACCACCGCGCCACTGGCTCTCATGCCCCGGCCATCCTAAAACAGTTGATTGGCCGGTAAAAGTGGAGAATCGAGCGTAGTCGGTGTAAGAACCACCCACCGCTTCCAGCACGATGCCGCTTGGTTGAGCCATCATCCACTGAAAAGCGTCCCATTCATCCCTATTGTTCATTTTGATGTGAAGTGAACCATCAAGGGAGATGTATTGTTTGGTTGCCATATTTTTCAAGTCAGTTTTATCCGGCAATGCTGTTACCGGGTAGACCAACCCTACCATTGCGCTAAACAGCAGCAGTAACACCAGAAATGCCTTGGCAACACCTTGGCTTTTCTCAACCAACCTGATCGTCCCATACGACGCGGCAATTGACCAAAAAATCCAAGCCTGGTAATAGAACTTGAACACCGTGTTCATCCTTGTGCCAAACTGGTCACGAAGATAAACAAACTCGGGGGCCAGCACCAAAAGCCCGCCCAACATGGTTAATATCGTAAAAAACAAAGTTGTTCGGCTCATTTTTGTCTTAAAGTAAGCAAAAAAACCTGATACCGCCATGGTTAAAACGACCATCAAGGTGATCAAACCGCCGATGTATTCGAACCTTTTTAATATGGAAGCGGATAAAAACTGATTAAAAGTGGCGAAACCCTGCGCCGACATAAATGCCGCGCCTTCGGGTAGCGATTGAGCGACCCATGCCATGAGAAATGAAAAGACCATCAAGAGGCTTACCAGGATCAAGGTGAGCATTCCACCATCAACCAAGTTGATCCGGTAATCCTTCGTAACCCTCATAAGGCCGAAAATTACCGGCACCAAAAGCGGAAGGAACATGATCCATAAATACGCGCCGCGGGTTGGGAAGATCACATTCGGCAAAATACCGCCAGCCTGCGATGAGAAGCCGACATAAAATGGTATGTACAGCAAAATACTAAAAACGCCTAATGGGACGATCGTTTTTAGAAGCTCAATGGCGGTAGAACTATTCCAGCCATTCGTCTTAATCGCGTTGACGATCAGTACTAAACTGACCAGCGCGAAATAGATCGGTAGATCCCAAGTATTAAGAAAGGCGATACCGCCTAAAGCAACCGCCAAAATAACCAAAAAAGGCGTCCTAGTTCGATCATCAGGCTTGGTGTCATGCCATAACAAGCTTAAGCTCATTGCGATCAAAAGAAGCCCAAAAGGAATGGATAGTACATGCGGGTGAAGGTCACCGAGGAGAAAAGAAAAATGAGGAAACTCGTCAATCACTTCGTAAAAATTGCCGATGAAATCATAATCGTGCAACACGCGTGAAGCCCGCCACCAAAACCAAAACCTCGGCGGCCATGTAAAGATCGCTTCAGGGGCAACATTTAAATCTTTCATATTGAGCCATTGCCAGAAATCTGAGCGGCCATTCGACCAACCCAACCCCATCGACCTAAACAATTCCAACGCGCCTTCGGCGTTACTAACCACGGTTAGAAATAGCGACGCAAGAAGAGGTGTGAGGTGATGTTTTAAACTTATCCTTAGCTTATCGCTGGTGGCTTTTCTGTTGATCATATTAAACAAGATACCGTAAGAACCAATAACACTAAGCGAAATGACCAACGCGATCATTAGGTTAAAGGCAATGCTGCCAGCCGTATTGGTTGCCACAGCCAGCATAGCGGTAAGGACGTAACCAAAATAGTAATAAGAAATGGAATAACCGCTCAGCCAAGGGTCGTTCGGTGGAAAGGAACTGGAGCGAATGATGGAATTAATAAACGCCAACTCCATCGGTTTTTCTGTCCCAGAGACTTCCGGGTTCAGGGCTCGAACAAACGCCCAAAAAAGCAGCGATATCAGAAAGAGCAATTCGATGGTGATGACGGTTTTTTTATTCTGTTTGAAGAACTAAACCAGTTCGTTCAGCGGGTTTTTTTGTTCAGTGTCTTCTTTAATTGCGGCTGATAAGCCAATTACCAAAACGCCATACAGCGTGAATGAGACCAACGCGCCGGCGGTGTCATTTTGCAAAACCTTGAAAGAAACCAAGATCCAATACAAATAACCCCAAAGCAACAATCCAAGAACTCGCGAAAGGCTAAAGCCCTTATCCGTAAAGGATGAGAATAATTTTGAGGCTAAAGGAAGCGTAACTAGGCCTAAAACACTGATTAGCAAGTACCAAAGAAGGAGTGAGATCATAATTAATTATTCTGGCAGGTCAACAAACACGTTTTGTTCGTTCGCTGTCATTGGGGCAACTGAAACCACCGCATCCAGATTCATAACACCGTACAGATGCGGAAATTTATCGGAAGAAGAAAACTCTTGGACTACTTTTCCGATTGGATGCACAGGGCCTTCATATTTCAATTCGGCGCTTAGTTTGGATGGATCGATCACCAAACACACCAGATTGGTTTGTCCCTTGTAGAAATTATTCGCTACACCGAGAACTTGATGTTTTTGAGAAAGATGAATAAAACCATCCTGTTCAAAAGTTGGAGGTGTATAAATTCCCGTCGGTAGAGATGCTTCGTAAAGCTGCCGTGATGTAATGTGGTAAATATTGCTCATTTAAAGACCTCATAAATTTTCACGCCCGATTCATCGTACACCGTCTTCCAGAAAATACCATCAAACTGGCTGAATTTCTTCAATCCATCCGCTTCATAGCTTTGTTGTTCCAACTCGCCCAAGATAATGTATTTGACACCATACTTTCGTAGGAAGGTTACAGTACTTTCTATATTCCTATCGTTATAGAACCCATTCACCTCGTTCACCCGATCAGAAACCCATTCTCCGGGAAACAAAGCTCTTTGCTGCCTTTCATGCCAGTTCCAACCCACTACCCCGGGCAACCCTGTGTAAATGGTAAAGCGAGTGCCCCAGCGGTATTCTACGCTATTGGCTTCAACGATCACTGGCGATCCTTCAACATTTTGCTGCATCCAGCGGATCGCTTTGTAATCTTTGGAAAGATCAAGTTCCTGTTGATCCCAATATTTCGCGAATTGCATGTAGGTCATAGTATCGAAAGTAAATGGAACACCTTCAGCCATTCGATCACGGATCTTGTCGTAGGTGGCGGTGAGCGTGAAGAGCAAAGCGCCAGCCAACAAAGTTAGCCCTACCACGTCAAAGACAAATTGGCGACGGGTTCCCCACTTGGCCATATCACTGAGTATCTTCCCAAGGGCATATGAGGCACTGATGGCGAAGAGTGTCCACACTTGTAAATAAAATTTAAAGACGGTATTCATACGGCCGATGTCACCAGAAAGCACAATGATCTCGACCATGATCGTAAGTAAAAAGCCGGTTCCGATTAGGAAGAAGATGAAACGATCGGCTGGGGAATTATCAGGTTTGAATAATAGAAGCAATGTCCATAACGCCAAGGGTAGAACAAACCAAGCGATTGGAACATTGAAACCCACCTGAAATCCAATTATTGTCAGGATCGTCCCGAAGGTGAGCACCAGAAGGATGCTCTTATATGGCAAAATTTTATTGAGGTGGGAAACCGGTGTGTTTGCCAACCATTGGCGGGTTTCCCAAGCCATCCACATCAAAATGGAAAAGAGGAACAAACCCCACTGTGTAAGATAGGACCAGATCGGGGTTTTTTCGTTCTGCCAAAAATCTATTTTCCCATAAGCCAAACCATACCAGCGGGCGAAGGGTTCAAAGAAAAGTTGCGACCCCAAAACCACCAACCCAACGCACACGATCCAATTTATCACGACATGTAATTTTTCATCCAACCATGGTAAGTGAATGAACCGTTCATGGCGATTCATCAACAGCGCATAGCTGACGATAGCAATCGCAAGGATCAGGTAGGTCGGATAGTCCCAGGTGTTGGTGGGGCGTAGTACACCGATGAGGAAACCGCCAAATAGCATTGACGTGACCAACGAGATGGTATCGAAGGACTTACGAAGCAAAACTGAAACAACCCAAAGCATAACCAACAACGTTATCGGCAGAGCGATCATGTGGGCGTGAAGATCGGAATATAAGAACGTAAATAAGGGGAACTCGGTAATAGCAAGATCGCCGAGCGGCATAACACGGCTGGGCGCCCAGTAATAATCACCAACACCAATAGGGAGTTGGTTACCCGCTAATAACTTTCCAAACCCATTCGCTGCCCAGGCCCAGCGCTGAAAGATTAAGACATTTGCCGCGTCCACCATTTCATTGGAAACAGCCATTTTTTGCAGGGATTTGAACAACAATTGCACCGTACCCAAGTTTCCTAACAATACAAGACCGGCTGCCGCCGCAAAGCCGGAAAAAACTCGTGGGCGGGTTATTTCGTTTTTCTCATCCGCTAATAAATTCCAAACGACAGAAAAACCACCCATTCCCAATAAAGCGAACAGGGTAGGTAAAACGAAATTGTAGGCAATGGATGGGCTGATACCTAATAACTTGATGGGAGTCCCTACCAACACAAAGCCCCAATAGTAGTAGTTAATATAACCCCCGGCGTACCAAGGATCGTACGGTGGGAAAGTGGTGCTTTTGATCACGGCATTGAGGAAGGAGAAATCCATGGGTCTCTCGCCGCCTTTATAAGGATGCCAAAGGTCAGGATTCCCCAACCGAATGTACAAGTCTATCAGGAAAAGCGAGAGAAAAAGGATCTCGGCCAAACCAAAGTATTTTTTGTTTTCTTTCAAAAAGGCCAGAATACTTTGTTTCTGTCGGGCAAAGGCTATACCGCCAACAACCGCCAATCCCACCACAATCAGCGAAATCAGGGCGTGGGAGTAGGGTAGTTTTGTGGTCGAAGCCAGCAGCCAAGCAATGTACGCGGTGAAGATCATCCCACCGAGTCTGGCTAACGGATAGCCTCTATCAGGCAGAGATGAAAGCAAATAGAAAAAGATGGGGAAGGTGAAGACGCCTAATAGGAAAATAAAACTATACCAAACGACCAAACCTAATACCGGTATTGTATTGAGTGGAGAATCCGCTGGGAACAATTCGGCCCATGTTCCCCCTTCCAGATTACGTAGCAAATTAGCTGGCGTCTGCATCAGGTCTCGTACCACTTTGGGAGCGCTGCGAGGGGTTACATGCACCACCTTTGCTAGATCTATACTGCCTAGAATGCTCGCCACTTTTTGTGTGTCGTACGCGGCGGTCTTTTTGAAAAGCAACACCTTTGGCGCGTCATATACGGTAAAAGCTTCATCAGCGAACTGGGTGTTGAACTCGATGCCAAAAATTCGTGGGTAGGCGGTAAAGGTCTTTACCAGCTCAAATCCCAATTGACCCTGCCACATACTGGGTTCAGCAACGTTATAACACCACATAATTTCTTTATCCGCGGGGCAGCCTAACAGCTCGCGGTAATATTTCGAAGTTAACGGATATCGTTCGGGCACACGGGTGGTCGTTCCCCACTGGCGGTTAGAACTGATAAAGATAAAATCGCCGGCATCCAACGTGTTGGTAAACCGGGTGAGCTTATCAGTATTATCATCCCAGTACATTTCCAAATTCAGATCAGGCTGGTAGATACCGCCAAAGGGATCGTAACCATCCATCCTAAGTGGCAAGCCATCATCCCAAGATGTTTCCTGAATTGGTCCAGACCCTAACAAGGTCACATTTCCCGCTGTGTTAAATTGGAGAACGTATGGTTTCCCTACCTCAACAAAGGCGGGCTTTGCGAAGAGAATTTCATAAGGCTGACCGCTTAGTTCCTGTCCAACCGAAACACTTCCCTCGGCTATCGGTAAATTATCGGGGTAGCCTTCCTGCTCAAAAACTTTTACATCAAGGACCGCTGCCGATTGGGGAGAAAGATTCTTGATCTTGGCAAAGGTAAGCTTTTTTAAACTTCCGGCTGTATTAGCGGTGAAAGTCGCGCCGTAATTCGCGTCGGAATTGATCGCCAAACCTTGCTGAAAGGGCAACAACTGAACAGCTTCAGAACCATCTACCCCGGTAACAATGGTATTTATCGGACCGGGAACATTTTGGAAGATCCACCGCGTGGCCTGAACACGGCTATGGTCTACAGTGTAAATGCGCGTGAAAGCATATGCCCAAAACACGGTTAATAATAAAACGATGCCCGCAAGCCCGAGGTAAACTCCCTTATTGAATCGAGGTTTATTCTTGATCAGAGTGGGACCATTAAAGATGAACCACGCCGCGATAATTGCGACTAACGGATAGATCGGAAGTTGGTAACGCATGGTAGGGTTCCATTGGGTAGATTGCCAAAGGAAGTAAAGCGCTATCCAGCCCCACAAAAAGAGGGAGCGGCTTTTTTTTCCGTTTAAAATTTTCCAACCCATCCAGAAAAAACCCAAGATAGTTAGAATACCCAAAGGTATGCCCAACCCCCATTGGATCATATTAGCGCCAGAATACCAAAAGGACCTTCGCGTCCACTGCAAGGCCGGCGGGAAATCAACATCGCCGCTAGCTTGCGCCCGTTGGGTAGCAATTGTTTCGGTCCACTGTGGGTTTAACGAAACATTCAATACTCCGGGACCTTGGAAGGCATATGGCATCAAGACACGGAATGCAAGAATCGAAACCAAACCTCCGATTACACAAAGGAAAGCCACTGTTTCAAAGTTTATCAGTGAATGATTGCTCACTTTTTCTTTATGGGTAACATCCTGAACATCATAAAGACGAATGATGAGGGCAGCTGGCAACAAGATCGCCAAAGGGGC
>CAZSLN010000018.1:0-17771 GCA_964607645.1 uncultured Anaerolinea sp. | reverse complement strand
GGGGCAGCATTGATTTTACTGGCAACTGCCGCGCCAAAGGCAAGACCAAAACCGATCGTGTTCCACAACACCGGTTCGCGCAAGAAGCCAAGGATATTAACGCCAACTTGACTGCGTTCACCCTTTGCCAAACCCAAAATATCCAATGATCTTTCAGGGGCGTACATGATCTCAACCGCGAAATAAGTTGCCAAAATCATAAAGAAATTAGCAAACATATCCACCGTAAAGAAGTGTGATTGCTGAATTTGCATCACAGTCACTGCGGAAAGCGCCATAGCTAACAGCGCTACTTTTTTAGAATATAAACGCTTGGCAATGAGATAAACAAAGATAAGGGAGGCGATATCCGAAAAAGCGGAAAGAACCCGGCCAACCAAAAATACCTGACCGTACCCGGCCCAATTATCGGTCGCAAGATAGGAAACAAGCCAGTCTGTTTGAATAGAACCGATCCACGAGATATTTCGTAGCGTAAGGGTGATTTGATTCATCCAATCGGCAATGATCCGCACTGCGATGACGGGCAAATCGCCATATACATAGAAGGTGAAGCCGCGATTGCCGGGGTTTAGGGGGGAGTTGAGGGTATCAAAATATTGTCCAAGCGATTTAGCTGGTTCAATCGCCGAGGTCACCATGGTCATAAAGCGTTCATCGGGATGTAAGTTTTGGCTTTGATCCCAATCCAAACCTATTAGTCGGAAATAGGCGGCAGCCAAAAGAACAAGGACAAAACCAAGGGTGTACAACCAGTTTTTTGTATTTTTATTATTCATTGTCATATTTTTATGGGGTAATAGTGGAAGCATCTTGAACTGTGAATGTGAGGAAAGATTTTCCCTCTTGTTCACTTGTAAATTTTCCTAAGATCCCTTCCGGATAGGTTTTTTCAAGGAGTGTTTTTGTTTCAATATCTTCTTCCTTGAAAAGGAATAGTTTGTTTCCACTAAGATTGGTGGTTTCAGAAATAGATTCTCGCTTTAAGGCATAGTCTTTTGTTGGGTAACCAGCTTGGATGCCCACCAAACGGGTATCTACCCAGTAAGGGAAGGGAATAACATAGGCTTTGTTTGGGTCATTTCCAAGTGTCACATAATCCTTGATCACATTACCCAAATCCGAGGTATTCCACGAGTTCAGTTTAAATTGGGATGAAAATTGGTTGAACACTAAATCGTAATTGGATGACGCTGAAGACAACATAAGGACCGTGATAACAACAACTGAAAAAGGGATGTTCACTTTTTTCAGCGCGAGGTAGATCGAATTCATCGCATAGCCGGCGAGCACCATCACCACGATCGCCGCTGCACCCGTTCGGTTGAGGGAAGGGTTCTCAGCTGGAAAAGCGAGTGAGAGCGTTGATGGTAATAACAAGATCGGTAAAAGAACCGCCAAGTAAAGATCAAGCCAATAACGATGTTTGAGGTAGCGACCGATTAGAAGTAACAAACCAATCAAAAAGAACACCGCGGTAATCACATCTAACGCCGGCCGATGAATGATTGAGTGAACCCAGACCTCGCCGTCATCAAAATTGAACATCGTCGCGGCCTTCAAGTTATTTTTGAAGAAGATCACGGCAGCGGGTTCGGTTAAGGCTTGTTCTTGGCCTGTGAGCCGGGTTATCGCCCTTGAAGAGAACGCCTCTGGGTTGGTAAAGGTGTATCCAAGCAACGGGATGAAAACCAAAATCGAAGCGATGATCAGTACTAGAAAATTGAAGATGGTTTTGGTCTTGATCCCATTGGACTGATTATGAAGAAAGTAAACCAAAAGTCCTGCGACAATCGCGAATGGCATAATCCTAAACGGACTGTAGCCGTGTAAACCCAAGCCAAGAAATAGACCCGATAAAATAAAATCGTTTCGGTTTTGCCGGTTGATACCCCGAATAAAAAAGTAAAGCGCTGGCGCAGCAAAAGCTGGATAAAGTGGAAACCGCAACCCAATTCGGCTGATGGTATTCAACCAATAAGAGATCGAGGCAAAAAAGAGCGCGAACATACCAACCCGCTTGCCGCCAAACTCTTTCCCGATCAAATAAATGAATGGCAGAGCGAACAAACCAATGAGAACTGTGCCCACTTTTAAACTCATAAATGTCAAGCCCATTTTCAATGGACCAGCGAGCAAGGCGGTCAAATAAAATTGAATGAATTCACGGCCTGTATTGTTCTCAAAGAAAACACTAAATTTTCCTTGTAATAGGTTGTATACGTCCAATAACTTTTCGGCGTGATCACTAAATGGTTCCGCTGGCACCTGCGACAACTGAAAAAACCGGAAGAAGAGAGCTAACCCAACCATCAAGAAAAGGGATATTTTCCAACGATCGATGGTGAACTTCCAACTGCGCTGTTTTATGAAATTGATGATCGTGCCAAACCCAAAATGGGATAAGACGTTTCCCGCCCAAAAAGCGTAAACAAAACTTATGATGCTGAGAAGCCATAAAGTTAGGTTAAGAAAGGTAAATCGGTTGTCCAAAAAGCAAAGGAGTGAGACCAAGCCAAGACCCATTGCAAGGAAAAAACCACGAACATTGAAAGATAACTTTTGTGATGCGGTCTTATCTAATCGGGGCTTGTCGATAATTAATTCTTTTCGGTAAATAGAAATGCCGACTAACACCATTGAAAAAAACAAAACAACAGACGCGATCACCGCCATACTGGCGGGCGGCTCTAATAATTTTTGGGCAAGAAGCGCCGAAAGAGTTGAAGTGATCAATATCCAAGGAAATGATTTTGATTGTCGCACTTGCGCTGAATTATCGTTAGTAATAGTTTCTGAAGGCTCGGAGACAAAATCACTGACAAGAGTAGGCTCAGCTTCAGGATCCGGGATGCGGATCTTTTCTTTTACTCTCGGATCCAGTAATGATTGCAAATACTCTAATACACTTGGCTCTTTCATCATGGTCGTTTCGTTACTTCCTACGAGCTATATAGAAGGTATAAACCCCATCATCGTGGGCAATCGGTTCTTTATAATATTTATCTAGCAGGGATAATAGAAGACTAAAGTTCCAGCGTTGATTGCTGATGTGCCACTTGCGGGTAATAACATGGATCAACAAAGAAGGTAAACCAAGAAAATGGCCCACCTCAAGAACTCTGAACGAAGCTGGCGAGAAGTAGTTCCAGGCTTTTTCGATCACAAACCCTGATTTATCCAACCGCTCCCGCCACTGTTCAATACTATCGCAGGTGTGATGCCGTGAAATGGTATTGAAGAATCTACGGTATGCCGCGGCAAGGCTCTTCAGACCGATGTGGTCCAAAAACCTGGCGGAGCCAAGGGTTGGCAGAAATTTTTCATTGGGGACACAAAATACAAAGATCGCTCCGCTTTTGAGAACCCTGGCAGTTTCGTTCAATACGTCATCCAAGTTAGGGATATGTTCTAGCACTGAGTTGCTCAAGGCGCTTGAAAAATACCCGGTCGGGAAAGGCATATCAGACCCATAGGCCTCAGAAAGCAAGTTGTAAACACCGCGGGTTTGTGCCTCATGGATCGGTCTCGTCCAGGGGTCCAAACCAACATTGATCTTATTTTCAAAGGTGATTTGAGCAAAATGCCCATCACCGCAGCCCAGATCGAGGATTGGTTCAGGAAAGGAAATATCCTGATAAAAGTGTGATTCTACTGCTCGCAGCAAACCGCGAAAGTAAGGAAGGTCGCGGGTGTGTTCAAATAAAAAATCTTTTTGGGCCATTGATGAATTCACTTCACTTTTTATAAGGTTGAGATAAGTTCTTCGTATTTTTTGGCAATCGAATCTGGTTCGTAGGTGGAAACGATCTCATCGACATTACCTTGGTACTTGGTAGGATTAGAAAACACCTCGATCACCGAATCGCTAAGCGCTTGTGTATCACCGATGGGTGTAACAAGCCCCATACCCGTCATTTGGATCGGTCTTCGCACACCCGGTAAGGAGGAGGCGATGCACGGGACATTGTTCATCATGGCTTCAATTTGCACCAAACCGAAGGCTTCGGTGGAATTAAGGCTCGGTACGACCAGTAAATTGATCTTTTTATAGTAAGATGCCATTTCAGCAGGGCTCAAATTACCTAAGAACTTCCAATGCCCGCTCGCTTCAAACTTGTTGATGATCGGGATCAATCTCTCAAAATAGGATTGCTCTCCCATCACATTTAAATGCTGCCCAGCAAAGAGTACTTTGGCGGTTGGGAATTTTTCAAGGATCTTTGGCAGCGCGTCGAGAAGGATCTCAACGCCCTTTTCAGAAGCAAATCGGGTTGCCATACCAATGAAGGGACCAGGTTCTGTTTGAGATAAACCATGCTTGGCATAGAACTGATCCATACCAGCTTGATCAACGGAAGGTAATACTACCGGAGGTAGGATAGGGGTAAGTTTGTGTTTGTAATTGGATAAGAAGGCTGAGTTGTCAGCGTAGTCCTGGGTGTAGGTAACGATATGGTTGGACAGCCGCGCCGCGCTTGAATTTTGCCAATGAACCACGGTATTAACAACTTTATTAAACAATCCCTTTGGTAAGAGCAAGTCGCAGTGATAGGTTAAAATGGTCTTCTTACCGAGAATTCGGGCGCGAGTGGCAAAGCCGGGTGCGTCAAATTGCGGCAAATGAAGATGAACGATATCGTTCTCCATAACGTATTTCCACGCCAACCACCCGAAGGTTGGCATAATAACTCCTTTGCTGATTCGCAAAGCGACAGGCGCGCGAACGATCCTTACACCATTCTTTACTTCCTCTTGGGGTGAATTTTTATCAAAGTGGGAGGTAAGTACGGTAACTTCGTGACCACGTTTGGCAAAAGCCTCGGCCAGCCGTTCAGCATAGATGGTTAGCCCCGATGTATGAGGGCGATAGTAGGTTAGGACGGTTAGTATTTTCATGGTTGCGCCACCGTTCAGCTAAATATTTTTTTGTTGTCGTTCACCCACCCAAACAGCTGCTCAACGCCGGCATCTACTGAGTAGTTCGGTGCCCATCCGAAGGCGTTTTTTGCCTTACGAATATCAGCAACAAACACTTTTTGGTCACCAGGCCGCCACTCACCGTAGGTCACTGGAATGGTCTTGCCAAGTAACTTCTCCAAGCGGGGGCCAAATTCTTTCCAAATCGACATCGTGTTGGTAGGGCCGCCGCCCATGTTGAAGATCTCGCCTTTCACATTATCAATAGCGGCAATAACTGCATCATACCCGTCGTTCAGGTCGTACACGTGCAGCAGGTCGCGAATTTGTTTACCGTCACCATAGATCGAAATCGATTTTCCGGTCACCGCGGCGATGATCATCCAGGCTACCCAACCCTGATCCTCTACCCCGAACTGCCTTGGGCCATAAATACAACTTTGGCGTAAAACAACCGAGCGCAAGCCGTATATCCGATGGTAATCGCGAACATATTGGTCGCCTGTGCCTTTTGAGCATCCGTAAGGCGAGTGGAAATCTAAGGGTTGTGATTCGGCGGCGCCGAAGGGGAGGTTTTCATACTCCCAACGACCATTCCGTTCTATCACGTTCACATCATCCATACCACCATATACTTTGTTGGTGGAGGAATACAGGAATACAGGATCGCGCCCGTTGAGGCGGGCGGCTTCTAAAACGTTGAAGGTACCTTGAGCGTTGATCTCAAAATCCTCGCGGGGGTTTACCACGGAAGTGGTAACCGCCACCTGGCCAGCAAGATGAACAAATACATCCGCTTTTTTGGATGCCGCCAAAACGCTTTCGGCATCCCGAACATCTGCCCGTACCAAGGTAAACGCAGATTCGCCAAAGTTTTCCTTCAACCAGGCTATATTGCGGGCAGCACCAGATCGGCTGAGATTATCGTAGATCGTAACGTTTTCACCGCGTTTTAGTAAACGATAGACATAGTTCGAACCAATAAAACCTGCACCACCAGTAATAAAATAATTGCCAGCCATATTCACTCCAAAACTTTCATTGTTGTGAGTTTTTTTCAGAATTGATATTTCGCAGGGATTGATATAACCCCTTAAGCGATCTTCCTTCGGTCGATAGGCCGTACAGCCCAAACAAAGCACTATAAAAATAGTTGATCAAACGGCTAAAAAGCGGTACAGCCAATGAAGCTGAGTAATCGGTGGTGAGCAATACCAAAGCGCCTGCCATGGCACCCTCAAGAGTGCCAACCCCGCCCGGAAGCGAAGGGATAGCGCCGCCAAAAGCAGCCGCCCCCAACGCGAACATACCCCACACCACCTGTGCCTGAGGGAAAAAAGCCTTCACTAATAGGAAGTATTGGAAGACCGCGATCCCCCAATTCAAAGTCATCCAAAATATAAAACGGAAGAACACTTTCGGATCAGAAAAAATATCCAAACCTAAAAGCAATTTCTCGATCAAGTCATTTGCCATAGCCAAAGCTTTTGGATATTTCGCAAGAACGGAACGCAGCAAGGCCAATATTTTTTGCTGATATCGAATGCTGAAAAAGATAAGTAAAAAAAAAATGACTACCAATCCCATTACAATGCCGCCAACTTGGCCAGCGTCACCCGCCCCGCGAATAAAGGGCACTGCCGCGATAAGAATAAGCGCGGAGAAAGCCAAATCGGTGATGCGTTCGATAAGAATAGTAGAAAGAGCTTCCACAAATTTGATCTCGGTCTTCTGGCTAAGCAAGGCGGCCCTACCGATTTCACCCATTCGGAACGGCAGGACATTATTGAGCAAATATCCTTCCATCAAAGTGATGAAAGTGGTTTTCTTGTCTGGTCGGTCTTTTAGTAATGTTCTCCAAACCAGCATGCGCACAAACAACCAAAGGAAGCCTAACAAAAACACACAGAACAGCAGGGTGTAACTCGCGCCTATAAAAGACTCAATAGTCCCTTTTACATCGAAACGGGTTAATATCACAGCAATCAAGAGAACACTGATCAACAAACCTGGGAGTATTTTCTTAAAATCTTGCATGATCAAAAAGGATTATTCACTTTCCAATTTCAAAACAGCCATAAAGGCTTCTTGTGGAATTTCAACGTTGCCAACCATCTTCAAACGTCGCTTCCCTTTTTTCTGTTTCTCAAGCAGCTTCTTTTTACGGCTAATATCACCGCCATAACACTTGGCTAAAACATCTTTTCGCATGGCTTTCACACTCGCGCGGCTAATGATCCGGCCGCCAGAGGAAGCCTGAATTGCCACATCGAACATTTGGCGTGGAATGATTTCCTTGAGCTTGGTGATCAATGCCTGACCCTTATGATAGGCATCTTTCTCGTGGACGATCGCCGCGAGAGCATCCACGGGTTCGCCGTTTACTAATATTTCAAGTTTGCGCAGTTTATCAGCGCGATATTCAGCGAACTGATAATCCAAGGAGGCATACCCACGCGTGCGAGATTTAAGGGTATCGAAGAAATCGACGATCAATTCCGCTAGCGGTATCTCAAAATTAAGTTGAACGCGATGTGGAGAGGGATATTCCTGACCCTTAAAAATGCCGCGCCTATTGATCACCAGATCCATGATGGTGCCATAGTAATCGGTTGGCGTAATGATCTCAATGTTCATCCACGGCTCGCGGATCTCCAGCACAAGGCCATCTTCCTGCAATTGCGCCGGCGAATCGATCAGGAGAACTTCATTATTGCCCATCAGCACTTCGTATTCAACGGATGGGGCGGTAAATAACACATCCAGATCATATTCACGTTCAATACGTTCCTGAATGATCTCCATATGGAATAGACCTAGGAAACCTGCCCTAAACCCAAACCCAATAGCTTGTGAGGTTTCGGGGGCATAGGTTAGCGAGGCGTCGTTGAGCTGAAGTTTTTCCAAAGCGTCGCGCAAATTTGAATAATCATCGGCATCTACCGGGTAAATACCAGCGAAAACCATCGGCTTGGGGTGAAAATAGCCAGGTAATGGCTCTGCTGCGGTGTTGGCAACCGTGGTGATGGTGTCACCCACTCGAGCATCATGGACGGTCTTTAGACCGGTAGCGACATAACCTACCTCGCCAGCGTTCAATCGTTCTACCGGTGTCATAACCGGCGCGAAGATACCTACTTCGATCGGTTTTACATTGATCTTGGTCGCCATTAAACGAACAGTATCATTGGCAGATAATGAGCCTTCAACTACGCGCACATAACAGATCACGCCTTTATACGCATCATAGTGAGAATCGAACACCAGCGCCCTTGGGGTCGAGGAATCCAAACCACGAGGCGGAGGCACCCGTTTTACGATCGTCTCAAGCACCGCTTCTATGTTGATGCCTGATTTCGCCGAGATCTGCAGCACATCCTCAGGCTTACCACCGATCAATGCGGCAATATCCTCCGCCACATCATTAGGGTGCGCGGATGGAAGGTCGATCTTGTTGATCACCGGGATGATCTCAAGATCGGCATTTAGAGCAGAGTATAGATTTGCCAAGGTTTGAGCTTCAATGCCCTGGGTGGCATCTACCACCAGAATAGCGCCTTCGCAGGCGTTCAACGCACGGCTCACCTCGTAACCAAAGTCTACATGGCCGGGTGTATCGATGAGGTTCAACTCATATTCAACGCCATCTTTGGCAAGGTACTTCATCCTCACCGCAGAGGCCTTGATGGTCACACCTTTTTCCCGTTCAAGATCCATCGTATCGAGGATCTGCTCGGTCATATCCCGGTCCGAAATCGTTCCGGTGAATTGCAATAGCCGATCAGCCAGGGTTGATTTCCCGTGATCGACATGTGCGATAATACAAAAATTTCTAATCAATTCAGACATTTATCATTCCAGCTCGCCGCTAGTAATTTAGCCCATAAAGTATACCCGATTTATAAACTAACCAATTTCCCTAAAAAAGACTCAAAAATCCGCTTAAAGCTTCTTCATTAACTCTGCTTTTTTCTCTTCAAACTCGGTTTCGGTCAATATCCCCTTTTTCCGCAGATCGTCAAGTTCAGTTAATAAAGTGGGGATTGTTGATCTTGTTTTTCCTTTCACACCATCATCATCAAAACCATATGCTTCGCGGGCGTTAAGCAATGTAGTTTTAAAGAAGATCGGTTTTGCGATCATCTTGAATTTATTTTCTCCGATCTCGTTTGCCGTTAGAATCTCAATATCGCCGTAATCAAAGATACGGCCAAAAAAGGTTTGCTCCATTCGAATATCGTTCACTTTTTCAATCGAGGAATCGATTACACGTTTATTGATCAAACCTGAAAATTGAATGACCCTTCGATTGGTAATAACATAGACATGATTCCAATGAACCAGAACATCGTGGATGAAGCTGGCAACAGGAATGAGAACAAGCAAGTAAGCCCATGCTCCAACCGCCTTGCTCACTGTCGCGAATCCTATGACCAGTAACGCGAAGAGGATAAGCAGCAATTCAACAAAGATCATTCTGAAGAGTGAAAACCAATGACGCCTAGCTTGCAACATAACGACCTCATTATCGCCGAGCATGGTTCCTACATATGTATTCATTTTTTCTCCTGTGATTCATCGAATGAAAGGAAATTTAAGATAATCAACAATCACTATTATATTATTTCGTAACACTTATATAATAACAATCTAATGAATGATTTGAGCGAACGCAATAGAAAAAGCATGCTGGCGGTAAACCTTGGTCTTTGGACCAATATTTTCCTAGCTGGCGTAAAAACCTTCATCGGTATTGTCGGCCACAGCCCTGCACTTCTCGCCGAAGGTGTAAACTCCACCTCAGATGTTGCCTACTACATTGTCGCCATCATCTTTGTTCGGCTTGCCAATAAACCTGCCGATAACGAACATCCTTACGGCCATCAACAGCTGGAGAACATTGCTTCTCTGGTAGTTGGCTCATTCATTGTTACCACAGCGGTGGCGATCTTCTGGGACGCGATCGAGAAGATTTGGAACCTTGTTTCAGGCGCTACTGTCAGCGAAGGTGCGTCCATTCTCGCCCTTTGGATCGCCATGCTGACCGTGGTCATAAAAGTATCCCTCTTCTTTTATACCCGCAAAATTGGCAAGGATACAAAGAACCCTGTTGTGGAAGCGATGGCTTTCGACCATGGCAACGATCTTTTCTCTGCCTTAGCGGCTTCTATCGGTATCTTTGTTGGTCAACGGGGTTATCCCTGGGTCGATCCCCTTGCCGGCGCGATCGTGTCCATCCTCATTCTACGCACTGGCATCCATATCCTACGCGAATCATCTTTTGAACTTATGAACGCCGTCCCAAGCAAGGAGCTTGCCAGCAGGATCTCAGAATTATTAATTGGCGTTAATGGTGTTGATCAGCTTCACGAAGTACACGCCCACCGTTTTGGGCCGAACGGCGTCATTAATGTCACTATTGGTATTAACGGGGCACTTACGGTAGAAGAAGGGGATAAGATCGCAAGCCAAGTGGAACGCATCCTTTGCGAGAATATGCAGGGTATTCGTAAAGTACATGTGCATTACCACCCCAGCGACGCTGATCATCAGGGCAAGACCATCGATGAGATCTTGAAAGAAAGCCTAAGTAATATTACAACGTAGGAACGTCCAATTCAGGTAGGAGCAAGGCTTGAGTGATCATCTCAGCCACATCGGCGGTTTCGCCGCTTTTATCAAGCCACATTAAAAACTCGGTATTCCCCTTTGGCCCATACAACGTGGATTTCACCAATCCTTTGATCGAAAAACCCAAAGCGATGGCAAACGCGGAAACTTCTTCTAATACCCGTTTGTGTATCTCAACATCACGAACCACCCCTTTTCCTCTGGCAACATCCACCCTGCCTGCCTCAAATTGCGGTTTAACCAAGGTTATGATGTTGGACGATGGAATAAGCCATTTTTCAAAAACAGGTAATAGTGTTTTTAAGGAAATAAAAGAAGCATCACAAACAACCAGATCAATTGGCTCGGGCAATGTCATCACATTTCGCGCGTTGGTCTCTTCCATTACCACAATACGCCGGTTCGACCGTATCTTCCAGTGCAATATACCCTTCCCCACATCGATGCAATAGATCCTTTCCGCCCCATTTTGCAACAAGCAATCGCTAAACCCACCGGTCGAAGAGCCAACATCTACACAGGTTTGGCCTTTCACGTCTAAGTTAAACGAACTTAGCGCGCCTTGCAGCTTCTCACCACCGCGAGATACAAATCGTTGGTTTTCAATGATTTCGATCTTAACATTGGAAGGAAAAGACATTCCCGCTTTTTCCACTTTTTGCCCATCCACCATTACCTGGCCGGCCATCACCAGTGCCGCCGCTTTTGAGCGCGAGGCGACCATATTTTTTTCCAACATCAATGTATCTATTCGGGTTTTTTTCATAAGCATCCAGACAAACTTGTATATATTTGGTTTAATTATTATTTTCTACCATTTGTCGTGTAAGGTAAAATATATCTATGATACGCGCCATCATCTCTTCCATGCGGCCAAAACAATGGACCAAGAATTTCTTTATTTTCTTCGCCCTTGTCTTCGATAAACAATTATTTCACATTCCTGCCTTATTACATACTATAGCGGGATTTGGTATTTTTTGTTTTATCTCTAGCTCTGTTTATATCATCAACGACATTTTTGATATTGAAGTTGATAAACAACACCCTACAAAAAAGAACCGACCACTTCCATCTGGGAAATTATCGGTCGCCACAGCATGGGCCAGCGCCGGGATTTTGGTTGCTTTGTCATTAGCTGCGGCCGCCTTCCTTGAATTGAAGCTATTGTATATCGTGCTCGGCTATTTATTTCTCAATTTGGCTTATTCCAAATGGTTAAAACACATTGCTATTCTGGATGTCTTTATTATTGCCACAGGCTTTATTCTCCGCGTTGAAGCCGGCGTAGTACTCATTGTAGTTGAACGCTTTTCACCGTGGCTGTATGTTGTGACTACGTTGGGAGCGCTTTATTTGGGCTTTGGCAAACGCCGAGCCGAACTGAGCTTACTTAGCAGCGGCGCTGGTTCTCACCGAAAAGTGCTTGATGGCTATAGCATTCCCTTGCTCGATCAGTACATCACGATCGTATCGGCCGCCACCATCCTCTCGTATTCCCTTTACACTTTCTCAGCGCCTAACCTTCCCCAAAACCATTCAATGATGCTTACCATTCCATTTGTGGCGTACATCATCTTCCGCTACTTATATCTGATCCAAATGACCAACCACGCCGGAGCGCCAGATGAAGTGCTGCTGAGCGATCGCCCGATTCAGATCAGTATCGCCATTACAGCGATCGTGGTTTTGGCCATCTTTTATTTGCAATGATCACCGCTTCAGCCTCCGGTAAGATCATCCTCTTCGGTGAACACGCCGTAGTGTATGGGCAGCCAGCCATCGCTGTGCCGGTTGCTCAAGTTGCCACCACCGTTCAAATAGAACAAGGCTCCAAAGGGATCTGGATCGACGCGCCGGTCATTAACCTCTGCGATGATCTATCCACCCTCCCAACCACTCACCCCATTAAAAAAGTACTCATCGATTTTTTCGAGTTGGCTAACATCCCCCAGCCGCCGTTAAAAATTCAAATAACATCCACTATTCCCATCGCCTCTGGGCTTGGTTCTGGTGCTGCTGTTAGTGTCGCTTTGTTAAGGGGTTTGTCACTTTTCTTTAAGATCACACTCACAGCGGAACAGATTAATGACCTTGCCTTCGAAACTGAGAAGATTCATCATGGCACTCCTTCTGGCATCGACAACACGGTAATCGCTTTTTCGCGGCCGGTCTACTACATCAAAAACCACCGATTAGAAACCTTCACCGTAAAACGACCATTTCACATTCTGATTGCTGACACTGGCATAAGCGCGCTTACAAAAGTTGCGGTAGGGGATGTGCGGGCTCTTGTTGAAAGGGATCAGATAATTTATGGAAATTGGATCGAGCAGATAGGGCAAATCGTTGTCGCCGCGAGAACATGCATAGAAATTGGGAATCTTGTGGAACTCGGATCTTTGATGACGAAAAATCAAACCGCGCTCAGCCACCTCACCGTATCGTCGCCAGAATTGGATACCCTGATTGCTACCGCGATGAGCCACGGTGCGCTAGGCGCAAAACTATCCGGCGGAGGCAGGGGCGGTAATTGCATCGCGTTGGTCGAGGAATCTTCCATTGAGAAGGTCACGGCTGAATTGGTAAAAGCCGGCGCAAAAAGTGTGTATCATACAATTATTACTTAGCTTTTACCGCATTCTCCAAAACGCCTAACCCTTCAATTTCAACCACAACCGTATCCCCATCCTTCAATGGACCCACACCTGAAGGTGTGCCGGTAAAGATCAGGTCACCTGCTTCTAATGTCATAATCGAGCTAATATACGCCACGAGGGTGCTCACGTTGTAAACCATATCGCGCGTGGATCCCATTTGCCTAGGTTGGCCAGAAACTTTGCAGGTGATCAACGCGTCTGAAGCATCAAATTCCGTATCGATCCAGGGACCGAAGGAACAGAAGGTATCAAATCCCTTGGCTCGAGTCCACTGCTCGTCACTGCGCTGCAGATCGCGGGCTGTGACATCGTTGCCAACCGTGAAGCCGTAAATGACGTTCTTGGCTTTTTCGGGGGTTACATCTTTGCATTTCTTGCCGATCACGATCACCAATTCAGCCTCATGCTCTACCTGTTGTGATTGCGCCGGGAGAATGATGGTATCGCCGACACCAATAATTGAGGAAGGAGGCTTTAGGAAGATCAGAGGCATTTTTGGAACGTCATTGCCCAATTCTTTGGCGTGATCAACGTAGTTTCGCCCAATACAAACGATCTTGCTCGGTTGGCAAGGAGCTAGGATTTTTACATCTCTGAAAGGTATATTTGCCTCGGTACGCCGGTATTCTCCAAACAGATCGCCTTCGATCTCACCTACCATGTCATTGTAGATCCAGCCATTTTTAACCGGACCATTTTTGGTTTTGTATCGAATGATTCGCATATCAGTTCCTATTTATGAATGGTAGCCATTGGGGTGTTTGGAATGCCACTCCCAGGCGGATGAGATGATATCTTCGAGAGTATCTTTTTGGGGTTTCCAGCCCAGCTCGGTTTTAATTCGCTTGGAAGAGGCGATCAATCTGGCGGCATCCCCGGCCCGGCGATCCATCTCGAGCACTTTTATTTTCTTGCCAGATACTTTTTCCACCATCCCGATCACTTCACGCACCGAGTAACCGTTCCCCGAACCCAAGCAATAAACTAGCTTGTCTTTTTCGGAGAGAGCGTTTAAAGCCAAAATATGAGCGGAAACGAGGTCGCTGATGTGAATATAATCGCGGATACAGGTGCCATCGGGGGTAGGGTAATCGGTTCCAAAGATAACAGCTTGGTCTGCCTGGCCTAAGGCCACCTGCATAATTCGCGGGATAAGGTGAGATTCCGGTTGATGAGCTTCACCTCGATCGGGCAGCGCTCCACTGGCGTTGAAGTAGCGCAGCACAGCGTATCTCAGACCATGGATCTTGCGATACCACTCGAGGCTTTGCTCTACCGCTAGTTTGGTAAAACCATAGGCGTTTGCTGGTTCAATGGCAGATTCTTCGTCCAATGGTTCTTCACTCGAGCGGAAAACAGCGGCGGTGGAGGAAAATACAATCTTATTTACGCCATAGTTTGTGGCGGTCTTGAGTAAGTTTAAAGTATTGATCAGGTTGTTCTGAAAGAATTTTGCTGGATCTTTCATGCTCTCGCCTGCTTCAATAAAAGCGGCAAAGTGCAGGATCGCGTCAAATTTTTTGCTGGAAAAAACCTGTTCAACAGCAAGCTGATCAGATAGATCAGCTTGAACAAAAACAGCCCCCGCGGGAACCGCTTCGATATGGCCGGTCACCAGCGAATCGAGCACGGTCACCTGATATCCTTCTTCGATCAATTTTGCGGCTGTGGCTGAACCTATGTAGCCAGCTCCACCCGTTACTAGTATGTTCATTGTTGCTCTCCTGATTATCTCAAGGTTGTTTTATAGCAATACCGGCTTTTGTTTATGCCAAGATGTGTTTTGCTGATACACCTTACCAATGCGGTAGAGGGTATTCTCTTCAAAGAAGTTGCCCAATAATTGCATTCCTACCGGTAAACCGGCTTTATCAAAGCCAGCCGGTAGGGCTAACCCAGGTACACCCGCTAAATTGGCGGTTAGGGTGTAAATATCTTCCAAATACATTGAAAGCGGATCGCCAGAGTGCGCGCCGATCTTGAGAGCGGTGGTTGGGGCAACCGGTCCTAAAACCGCGTCTACTTGCTTAAACGCATCTACAAAATCTTTTTTGATCAACTTTCTAACTTTTTGCGCCTGCCCATAATAGGCATCGTAGTATCCGGAGGAAAGCGCATAGGTACCAAGCATGATACGGCGAGTCACTTCATCCCCAAATTTTTCTCCACGGGTTTTGAGGAACACATCCCACATATTGTTGCCCTCAACCCGCGGACCATAGCGAACGCCATCGAAACGAGCCAGGTTGGCAGAAGCTTCCGCTGGCGCGAGAATGTAATAAACGGGAACCGCATATTCGGTATGAGGCAGGCTGACATCTACGATCTCAGCGCCTAACGACGCCAATACCTCGATCGCCTTACGGATTTCACTCTCCACTTCGGGTTGAATGCCAGCGATGAAATATTCTTTGGGAATACCGATGCGAATGCCTTTTAGGTTGTTCGCCTTTTCGTCCGGCGCGAGCACGGGCTTGTCGGCGGTGGTCGCGTCGAGCGGATCTTTACCAGCCATCGCTTGGTACACTGGCCAAAGATCTTCCACGCCAGCGCCAAATACACCGCATACATCCAGCGAGGAGCCATATGCCACCAATCCATTACGGGAAACCCGCCCATAGGTTGGTTTTAAGCCACTGATACCGCAAAAGGCCGCTGGCTGACGAACACTGCCGCCGGTGTCGGTTCCCAACGCTGCCCGCGCTAACCGAGCCGCTACCGCTGCCGCGCTGCCGCCAGAAGAGCCACCCGGCACATGGTCATACTTCCACGGGTTATGCGTAACCCCATAAGCTGAGTTTTCGGTGGTGGATCCCATAGCAAACTCATCAGTATTGGTCTTGCCAAGCACGATCATGCCCGCTTGTTCCAATTTTTTTACGGCTGTGGCAGAATAGGGTGGATAGTACCCCTCTAGGATCTTTGAACCCGCCGTACAGGGCATACCCTCTACAGCGATAATATCTTTTACCGCCAACGGAATCCCCAGCAACGGAGAGATGCCGCTAGACATTGTTGCTCGCAAGTCATCCGCGTTTTTCGCTTTTTGCAGCGCGTTTTTTTCATCCACAAATAAGAAGCTGTGCAGCATGGGATCGTGCTTGGCGATTGCGGTCAGAGATTCCTGAGTAAGCTCTACACTGGAGATCTGTTTTATTTGCAATAAGTGCTGAAGTTCAGGCAGGGTACGATCAGACAGGGGCATAAGGACTGATTTCTTTAGGGAATATTATTCAAAGACCGGGGGGATCTTAAATTGCTTTTTTTCTGTATTCTTAGAATTCTGCATCAACGCAGTATTCGTTAGGCTCTCCTTGATACCATCCACCCTAAGCAGTTGAATGTTGGGAACAGCTTCAGTGGTTTCTTCCATATCCATCGCTACAACATTTTGCAGCTTGGCAATATAGTCGAGAATGGCGGAAAGCTGTCCTTGGTATCGCTCCAGATCAGATTTATCCAAATTTAATCTGGCGAGATCGGCAATGTGTTGGATTTCTTTGGTTGTGATGGTCATAGCGAAAATTATAACTTATCTATCCTACCAATTTTGCGTATACCATAACAGGTATTCTTCCACATGTTGTGCCCAGTACTTTTCCTCGTGATAGCCCGGGTTAATGTTCCACTCGTGCGGCAGGCGATTGTTGGTGAGTAATTGCTCAAATTCCATGATCAAATCCAGCTCTTTATCCGATACGCTGATATCCAACCACAGGCGCGGTAATTGATCTTTGGGGATCGCCAATAAATTTTCGGGCAAGTTCTTGTGATCCGCGAAAAAGATAGCGGGGGAATGCCCTCCGATGGAGCCGAATAAAGCGTAATTTCGGATGCCGATGTGAAGCGCCCAAGCCCCGCCACGGGAAATTCCGCCGATAGCACGGTCACTACGACCCGTCTTGGTTCGATACGCTTGGTCGATCTCGGGAATGAGCAGGCTGATAAACACTTCCTCAAAGGCATATTGGGTGGGTTGTTTGTACGAAAAATCGTAAGGAAAGACCATTATGAACGGATCGACCTTGCCAGATGAGATCAGTTTATCCGCTTCATCCTTCGCCCCGATCCGAACCCATTGCTCTTCAGTATAATTTTGCCCGTGCAGCAAATAGATCACCGGGTATCTTTTTGTCTTATCTGCCGAATAACAAGGCGGTAAGTACACCAAGATACGCATGGGTTTATCGATCTTATCGGTCACGATCTCTTCTGATTCTAGGGAGCCAAGACGCGATGTGCATTTCGCGGTTACTGTTTGGGTGGGGATAGAAGCCGTTGTTGAAAAAACCGCCAAAGGCTGCGCCGTTTGCGTTGGAACGCTGGTTGCGGTAGGCTCTGGCACAAGGCCGAGCACACTGGTACAAGCGAGAAGGAAATTGATGGATGTGAGGGTTATGATGAGAAATAGGTTTTTGGTTGGTCGCATTAATTTAGGTTCGCTTTAATTTAATAATATATTTGACGTCTTAGACAGTTAGCATTATACTCTTCACTCGCCAGTGATCGGGGTGTAGCGCAGTTGGCAGCGCACCGCGTTTGGGACGCGGGGGCCGGCGG
>CAZSLN010000017.1:7761-34657 GCA_964607645.1 uncultured Anaerolinea sp. | reverse complement strand
TTAATAAAGTATTGCAGTTTAATACTTCGTTTATTATTCCAACAGCTAAACCTGAGATCATCGAACAATACCTCGGGGATAAAAAACTTTCAAATTCATTTCCAATTCATTCTCGTTATGGCTTATTAGATTTTATTACTTCTTTTTCAAATACCGATTTTTTCATTTTTGGCGGTGGCGTCCCATTCTACGACGATTTTCTCCACACGATCTCGATTGCATTTATTTGTGCCTTGTCCATTTTATTTCGGGTCCCTGTCATTTTATGGAGTGTTTCTAGCCAAAAAATAAATTCCGCCTTTACAAAATGGGTCCTTAGATTACTGGTGTCCCGTTGTTCTGTAATGACTTGTCGGGATTTAAAAACGCTGGAATTGCTAAAAGAATGTGGCGCAAACCCACAACAAATTAGCATTGCTCCAGACCCTGTGTTTGCGATGGAGTTCGATGAAGATTCAATCGGCGAACAGCTTTTGTTACGCGCTGGGTATAACCTCTCTCACCCCAAAAAAGAATTAGTAGCTCTTACTCCGCGAACCTTTCGGGTACATGACGGAGAAGCTCATACACACTATAAACCTCAAGACCAGTCAAGCCAAGAAAAGCAGATAGAAACCTATGCGGCGGTTTTAGATTGGGCATTTGAAAACGGATATCAACCCATATTTGTTCCGATGAATACTGTGGGGTTGGATGATGATAGAATTGCCGCTAAATTAATTATAGAAAAAGCAAAATACGGTAGCGAGGCTTTGCTTATTGATGAAAACATAGATCCGCGTGTTATTCAGGGTATCTATAAGCATTGTAAAACCGGTCTTGTCACCAGAGTACATGGCGCAATTACATCCTGTATTTCAGGCTGCCCGGTGGTGATGTATGCCTTTGACCAGAAGCATTTTGGTATTATGCAGATGCTGAAGATGGATAAATGGATCTTCAATCCGGTCACTCAAAAGCCTCAAGAAGTGATCCAACTTTTTGATGGCATTCAATCAGATTATTCGTCCATTCTTGAGCAAATGCAAAAAAATGTAGCAGTCCTGCAGGTAAACGCTACCCTTCCGATAGACCAATTATTGATAAGTAAATAATCATTCATTCAGTCATAGTTGAATGATTCTTAGATATACATTACTAATTCCTTGACGAATGTTCGGTCTTACAATAGAATACACACCAATATGAAACAAACCTTTGTATCCTTTTATAGCTTTAACTATTTTTACGGTTTCGAAAGATATGAACCCGTTGGTTTAGCTTAAAAGGAAAAGTGACAAAATAACCCTAAAAGCGAGCCAAACGGCTCGCTTTTTTATTAGGAGATTGCAAATGGTTAGAGGTATTAGAGGCGCTACAACTGTTCAAGAAGATAACCCCAATCTAATTCTTGCGGCAACCGCGGAGTTGCTGCAAAAACTCTTGGAAGGGAATCCGTCGCTGGACTCAAATGACATCGCCTCTATTTTCTTTACAGTCACTCTCGATCTAGTATCAGTACACCCCGCCCAGGCTGCTCGCAAAATGGGGTGGAACACAGTGCCTTTGCTTTGCAGCACCGAAATTCCAGTTCCGGGTAGTTTACCTCATTGTGTTCGGGTGCTTATCCATTGGAACACTGACATTAATCAAAGCGAGATCAAGCACGTCTACTTAAATGAAGCGGTTAGGTTACGACCTGATCTTTCAAAATAAATCAGCATTTTAGGACAAAAACGATATGATGATCATCATGCAAAACAATGCCACTCCGGCTCAGGTCGAAAATGTCATCAAGCACATCAAAGATGCTGGTTTAGCGGTTCATCTTTCTCAAGGCGTTGAGGCAACTATCATTGGTGCCGTTGGCGAAACACACAATATTGCCACGGAGATCTTCGAAATTTTGGATGGGGTGGATATAGTAAAGCGCATAACTCAGCCTTATAAATTGGCGAGCCGACAATTTCAGCCCCAAAACACACAATTCACCATTCGCCAAGCAATTTTTGGCGGGGAAGATGTAGGTGTCATTGCGGGTCCTTGTTCGGTTGAATCTCGTACCCAGATCATAGAAACCGCAATCGCGGTGAAAGAAGCGGGCGCGATCGCCCTGCGCGGTGGCGTGTTCAAACCCCGAACCTCACCTTATGCCTTTCAAGGCATGGGTGAAGAAGGGTTGAAATATATGGCGGAGGCCCGTGAAATCACTGGATTGCCCTTGGTGGTTGAGATCATGAGCCAAACTCAGTTAGAAATGATGCTGGATTATGTTGATGTCTTCCAAATTGGAGCGCGGAATATGCAAAATTTTAATTTGTTGCGCAGCATTGGCGAAACCAAGACAGCTGTTTTACTCAAAAGAGGACTTAGCGCAACCATCGAAGAGCTGCTAATGTCTGCTGAATATATACTTTCCGGTGGAAATAAAAATGTAATTCTTTGTGAGCGGGGCATTCGCACCTACGAGAATTACACCCGCAATACCACCGATATCAACGCCGTACCGGTTCTTAAAAGTCACACTCATTTGCCAGTATTTCTCGACCCTTCTCACAGCACCGGCCTTGCCGATTACGTGACGTCGATCGCTCGCGCAGCCATTGCGGCTGGCGCTGATGGTTTGATCGTTGAAGTTCACCCTGACCCATCTAATGCTGTTTCCGATGGAAAACAATCTTTAAAACCAGAAAAATTTGCGAAAATGGTAAAGGAAGTAGGGCAAATTGCCCAGATCCTTGGCCGTAATCTCGCTACAATTCAATAAAGAGGACAAACAATCTTATGATGATCGTTATGATACCGGGTGCTTCCCGGCAACAAGTTGACCATGTTATTAAGCACATAGAAGAAGCCCATCTTTCTGCCCACGTTATCGAGGGTGTCGAGCAAACCATTATCGGCGCTGTAGGCGATAGCCATTCAGTTCCAACAGATCTGTTTGAAGTGTTGCCAGGGGTTTTACAAGTAACCAGAATTTCAAAACCGTACAAACTTAGTTCTCGCCAGTTTCACGAGGAGAATTCAGTTTTTCCTTTGGATGGGTTTAGCATTGGCGGAAAAGAGATCCCGATCATTGCCGGCCCATGCTCTGTCGAAAACCGCGAGCAATTATTAGAGATCGCCCAGGCAGTTAAAGAAGCTGGCGCGAACGCTCTGCGTGGCGGCGTTTTCAAACCGCGCACATCGCCCTATGTTTTTCAAGGTTTAGGTGAAGAAGGTTTGGAATTCTTAGCCGAAGCTCGTGAGAAGACCGGACTACCTATCGTTGTCGAAATTATGGCCGTTTCTCAAATCGAAGTAATGACCAAGTATGTTGATGTACTTCAGATCGGCGCTCGTAATATGCAAAACTACAACCTTCTTAGGGCTGTAGGGGAAACCCGCACCGCAGTTCTGCTAAAAAGAGGCCTCTCCGCCACGATCGAGGAGATGTTGATGGCATCTGAGTACATTCTTAGCGGTGGAAACAACCGGGTAATGCTGTGCGAAAGAGGAATACGTACCTTTGAGACCTCTACCCGTAATACCACTGATATCAACGCGATACCAGTCCTCAAGAATATGACTCATTTACCCGTTGTTCTCGATCCTTCCCATTCAACTGGTGAGGCTTCTTATGTAGAATCCGTGGCTAAGGCAGCGGTGGCAGCCGGCGCGGATGGTTTGATCGTGGAAGTTCATAACGATCCCCCTCATGCCCTCTCTGATGGAAAGCAGTCCCTAACCCCTGAGAGCTTCGCCAAAATGGTGAAGAACGTGAAGCGAATCGCTGAAGCGGTTGACCGAACTCTGGTTGCCAAAAAGTAGAATCAATACTTATGTCGACAGAAGGGTTGCCACAGCTGCGAAATTCCAAGATACTGATCATTGGGCTTGGCCTTATGGGAGGTTCGTTAGCGCTTGCCCTTAAAGGAAAATGTGCTAAAGTGATCGGTCTTGATAAAGATCCTGAAACCTTAAAGATCGCATTGGAACAGCAGATCGTTGATGACGCGGTTGACCAGATCGGATCTTTCATCAGCGAGGTCGATTGCATTGTATTGGCAACCCCGGTCAACTTGATCAAACAATACCTACGTGAGATGAAAGATCTAATTGTTGGATCAAAAGGCTATATTCTGTTTGACATAGGGTCGACCAAAAAAGAGATCACAGATTTGATGACCAGCCTGCCCGATAATATTGACCCGGTAGGCTGTCATCCGATTTGCGGCAAAGAAAACCTCTCCATCCGCAGCGCTGAGCGCACCCTTTATTTTGGCGCGCCGTTTTTGATAACCAAATTAGAACGAACCACCGAAAACGCTCTGAGTTTTATAAACCAAATCGTTGATGTGTTGGGCGCTAAAAGATCCTTCGTCGACGCCGAGACTCATGATGCAGCCTTAGCTAATGTTAGCCACCTTCCCTACCTGATCTCGTCAGCGTTGGTAATGGCATCTCCAAAAACGATCTCGCCCTACATAGGCCCCGGATTTCGCTCTTCCAGCCGGTTGGCGGGAACTTCTTCAAGCATGATGTTGAGCATAATCCAGTCGAATCGCGAAAATATTTTAAAGAACCTTGAGAATTTCACGGACGAAATAAACTTCCTTACTTCGGTCATCGCTGAAAACGATACTGAAGGGCTAAAACAATACCTCGATTCCTCGGGCGAAAATTATCGTGGCTTTTTAGGGGCGGAATAAGCATGGAAGTGAAGAATATTAAAACTATAAAGAAACCCATTGATGCGGCGGTTAGTGTTCCCGGTTCTAAATCGATCACAAACCGGGCTTTGCTAATCGCATCCCTCGCCAAAGGAAAAACGCGCCTAAACAACGCGCTCTTCTCGGATGACTCCCATTTTTTTGCCGGGTCGTTGACTCAACTCGGTTTTGAAGTTGAAATGGACGAACCCAACAAGACCATCAGCGTGGTAGGGTTGGGTGGTGTCATCCCCGCCAAAAAAGCGGATCTTTTCATTGGGAACGCCGGAACTGCCGCGCGTTTTCTTAGCGCGTTCCTAACCATCGCCCATGGCACATACCATCTGGATGGCGAGCCCCGAATGCGCGAGCGACCGATCGGCGATCTGGTCGATGCGCTGAAAAAAATAGGTGTTACTATCGATGGCACACTAAACGCGAAGACTTTGCAGATCTGCCCCCCTGTAACGATCAACGCAAAAGGTTTAGCAGGAGGGAGCACCCAGATCTCGGGTGAAATTTCCAGCCAATATCTTTCTGCCTTGATGATGGTAGCCCCTTATGCTAGTCGGCCTTTTGTTTTGGATGTGGTGAACGAACTAAATTCAAAACCCTATGTAGATATGACTGCCCGAGTAATGGCGGATTTTGGGGTGGAATTGGAACGCGATGAGTATCGCCAGTTTACCATCCGAAAAGGTGAATATAGCGCTAAGGATACCTACACCATTGAATCAGATGCGTCTGCTGCTTCCTATTTTTTTGCTCTTCCGGCACTGTGTGATGGCCGTGTCATCGTAAAAAATATCCGGAAAAATTCCATTCAAGGTGACATCCAATTTCTGGATGTTTTGGAAAAAATGGGTCTAACAGTAAAAGAATCGAATGATTCGATCGAAGTCAGCTTTGATCGAAATAAGTCGATTCTGCGTGGCGTCGATATCAATATGGCTCACATTCCGGATACAGCTCAAACTCTGGCTGTTATTGCCCCCTTTGCCGAAAACCCAACAACCATACGAGGTATCGCATCCGCCAGGATGAAGGAAACCGATCGGGTCAGCGCGACATGCAGCGAATTGAGATCTCTCGGTGTGATGGTAGAGGAATTTGATGATGGAATGAAGATCTATCCTTGCGAGGATCTTCGTCCAGCTACGATCAAAACGTACAAGGACCATCGAATGGCAATGGCTTTTTCACTGATCGGAGCGAGGATTGATGGAGTTCTCATCGAAGACCCTGCTTGTGTTTCCAAAACCTTCCCCAATTTCTTTGATGTGCTAGAAGAGGTTTCTAAATGAAATTAGGTTTGCTTGGTTGGCCGCTTTCCCATAGTAAATCTCCAAAAATCCATAACCTAGCTTTGTCCATGGCGAACATGGAAGGTTCGTATGACCTTGTTCCGGTCGATAGCCAAGAAAATGGTAAGCTTGCGGCTGAAATCCAAAAAATTCGGTCCGGCGAGATTACTGGCTTTAATGTTACCATCCCCTACAAAGAAGAAGCTTTGCGTTATATGGACCGCCTTAGCCCTGCCGCTAAATTGATCGGCGCGGTAAATACCATTCACCAGCGTGATGGTTTGGTGATCGGTGATAATACTGACGCGCCAGGGTTTGTTTGCGATCTAAAAAACCAAGGGCTGGATCTGACGCAGAAACCCGGGGAAGCCATTGTTTTTGGAGCGGGTGGTTCCGCGAGGGCGATCTTGTACTCGCTATTAAGTATTGGTTGGCAGATCCATTTGCTGGTACGGAATGTCGAAAAATCACGAGAGATGGTGAACGATATTAAGGGAAAAGGTCTAACGGGCGGAATTAAAATACGCTCGGTTTCTGAACTGCGATCTACCTTGAAACACACCGAGATCGATCTTGTTGTAAACACTACACCTTTGGGTATGTTCCCGAATGTTGGGGCGTCGCCTTGGGCTAAGGAGGTTGGTATTCCTGAGACTACATTTGTTTATGACCTGATCTATAATCCTGGTAAGACTCAGCTTCTACTGCAAGCCGATCAAGCCGGCGCAAAAAACGCCAATGGTCAAGGAATGTTGATCGAACAAGCTTTATTGTCCTTCGAAATTTGGACGGGAATAAAAACAAATCGCGACCAATTTATGAAGCATTTTTTACAAATGGACCAAAACCTGAACCAAATGGAGAAGAAATGAGCATCCGATTTTTCACCGCTGGGGAATCCCATGGGCCAACTTTAACCGCAATTATCGACGGCTTGCCGGCAGGCATCCTAGTAGATATTGAAAAGATTAACCTCGAATTAAAACGCCGCCAAACCGGTTTTGGGAGCGGTGGCAGGATGAAGATCGAAAAGGATACCATCGAAGTTTTAAGCGGCGTTATGGATGGAAAAACCACCGGCGCGCCAATAACCCTTTCAGTGAAAAATGATGACCATATCAAATGGAAAAATGTCTCCATCAAAGCCTTAACCACACCGCGTCCCGGTCATGCCGACCTCACCGGAGTGGTTAAATTTGGCTACAGTGATCTTCGACCAACACTCGAACGATCCTCCGCGCGGGAAACAACCATGCGGGTGGCAGCCGGGGCTTTGTTTAAACAATATTTAGAAGTTTTTGGTATTTTTGTTGGTGGATATGTCCGCTCCATCGGTAATATCGAAAACGCGAATGATGCCCTGAATTTGATGGACCGATATAAGACCGCTGAGAGCAATGACGTGCGCTGCTTTGACAGCGCGGCTGAGCAAAAGGTCAAAGACCTGATCACCGCCACGATGCAATCAAAAGATACCTTAGGCGGAGTGCTCGAACTTTTTGCCACCGGATTACCGATCGGGCTGGGCTCGTACACACAGTGGGATAAACGCTTGGATGCCAAGATCGCCTTCGCAATGATGTCTGTTCAGGCAATGAAGGGCGTTGAAATTGGCGACGCATGGGAGAATTCCCGCAATCCCGGAACGGAAGTTCATGATGGGATCTTTCTTGATGGCGATCATATGGTACGAAGGTCGAATCGAGCTGGCGGTATTGAGGGAGGGATAAGCAATGGGGAACCGATCATTGTTCGGGTAGCTATGAAACCCATTGCGACTACCCTCAACCCCCAGCATACGGTGGATATCACTGGGTGGAAAGAATCGCCAACCACCTACGAACGCTCCGATTTCTGCCCTGTACCTAGAGCGGTTCCGATCCTTGAAGCGATGCTGGCATATGTACTGGCAAATGAGTTAAGCGAAAAATTGGGAGGGGATTCTGTAGACGAAATGCTCCCGCGTTTCAATGCATTGGCAAAAGCGAACCAATCTGACCTGAACTTAGATGGCCAGGACCATATCTTTTGGAGCTGAAGATGAAGTATTTATTTATTTATGGCCCCCCAGGTTCCGGAAAAACCACTGTAGGAAAAATATTAGCCCAAAAAATCGGCTACGGGTTTATCGATCTTGATGAAAATATTCGTTCCTCGACGGGAATGGATATTCCCCAAATAATGAAACAAAACGGTGAAGCCGCGTTTAGAGATATCGAGAGCTCCGAGCTCAAAAAAGTTTGCAAAGCTGCCGTCCAAAAGAGGTTCGTTGTTTCGCTTGGAGGGGGTGCATTGTTACGAGAGACGAATCGTGTTCTCTGTGAGCAATCGGGAACGATCGTTTTTCTCGACGCGAAGAAAGAAACCTTAATATCCAGAATTGGGAAGAAGGACCCTACCAGACCCTTACTGGATGGTGATGTTCCAACGAAATTAGGCCAATTACTTGAAGATCGCAAGGAACATTACGACAGTTTTTATTTTCGCATAGCCTGTAAGTTAGATAAATCCGCACGCATTATTGCCAAAGAGATACAGAATGAACTGGGCCTTTATACACTTCGCTCAATGGGGAGGCCGTATGATGTTCAAATCCAACCTGGAGCCATTTCACAGCTTAGTTCCTATCTGGATGACATTGGTGTTGGGATAGGCGATTCGTTGGTCGTTGTCTTTGATGATAATACCCAGAGGCACTATGGTAAATTGATCAAAGCACACCTTGAGCAGGATAATAGACCTATAAAAATTGTTGTTCTACCGCACGGTGAAGAAAACAAAACCCTGGAATCCATCAAGGTTCTTTGGGAAGCCTTCATCCAAGCGGGTATGGACCGGAAAAGCGTGGTATTGGCGGTTGGAGGTGGTGTTACCAGCGACCTAGTTGGCTTCGCGGCATCTACATATATGCGCGGATGCCGATGGGTTTGCATACCAACCACATTATTATCAATGGTTGATGCTAGTATCGGCGGTAAGACTGGTTTCGATCTACCGCAAGGTAAAAATCTGATCGGTAGCTTTTATCCACCAGAATTAGTTTTGATCGACCCTGAATTGTTAAAAACGTTACCCAAGGATGAATTTATATCGGGAATGGCAGAAGTTGTAAAACACGGCATTATTGCCGATCCCGCTTTGTTCGAGGATTGTTCGCTTGGGTTAGACTACATTGATGCGAACCTTACAGGTTTTGTAAAAAAAGCGGTGCGGGTAAAAGTGGATGTGATTGAGGAAGACCCTTATGAAAAGGGGAAGCGGGCGTCGCTGAACCTTGGCCATACCATCGGTCACGCGGTAGAGATCGAAAGCGAATTTCAGTTAAAGCATGGCGAAGCAATCGCCATTGGAATCGTAGCTGAAAGCCGTCTAGCTGAGAAAATGGGCTTGGCTGAAGTTGGCTTGACGGAGAAAATTATTGCGGTATTCGAAACTCTCAAATTGCCCACTGTCTTGCCAAAGGAAATGAACAGATCAAGAATCATTGGATTTATGAAAAATGACAAGAAAAAAAGTGGTAAAGCCGTACATTTTGCTCTGCCGATCAAAATTGGTACTGTAAGAACAGGAATCGCAATCGGTAATTTAGAGGAGACATTATGAAATTATTGATCTTGAATGGCCCAAACCTGAATATGCTCGGAAAGCGTGAACCGGATGTCTATGGAAAAGACACATTGGAAGATATCAATAAACGGCTGCAAAATTACGCAGCACCAAAAGGAATTGAGCTTACCTTCGTGCAATCAAATCACGAAGGAGTATTGATTGATACTTTGCAAAATTGCCAGCAATGGGCGGACGGAGTTGTGCTAAATCCAGGGGGCTTTACTCATACCTCGGTCGCTCTACGTGATGCGATTTCGTCGATCACGGTCCCTGTGGTTGAGGTGCATCTTTCCAACGTATATGCCAGAGAATCCTTCAGACATACCTCTCTGATCTCGGCTGTGTGCCGAGGAAAGATCAGTGGATTTGGGGCAAGATCGTATCTATTGGGAATTCAGTCGTTCGAGGATTAGTACTTGGCATTGCGTTGTTCTTCGCGCTCTTCGTCTCGCTTCGCGATGGCATCACGCTTATCATACATTTTTTTGCCCTTCGCGAGAGCGATCTCAATTTTTGCGCGACGATTCGAAATAAAAACTTTCAAAGGGATTATGGTCATCCCTTTTTGTTTTACGGAATTGAACATTCGATAGATCTCTTTTCGATGCAACAACAATCGCCGCGGTCGTTTTGGGTCGTGATTAAATCGGTTCGCTTCCACATAAGGGGCAATATGCGCTTCAATAAGCCAAGCTTCATCTTGATCAGAGATCTCAACATAAGCTTCGGTAATACTGATCTGCCCTGCACGAATCGACTTAATTTCTGAGCCCTGCAAAGCCAAGCCGGCTTCGAAACGCTCAACGATGAAATATTCAAAACCAGCCTTACGGTTGGTAGCAACTACCTTAATGTTTTCTTCGGTCATAAGTTTTATATTGTAACATGTAGAAACCTTACAATTAACCCCATTTTAGAATGGCTAAGCCCGCCAGCCCGCGAAGAACGCCAAAGATGATCAACGCGGTTGAAATAGATGAAAGGTGAGAGATCGCTGGCCCTGAAAGAGAGCCGATCAATACGGAAGCGTTGAGGATAAGGTTGTACCACGCCAAGTGAGCAGGTCGATCATTTTCGGGGCATCGGTCGAGGATGTAGTTGAGCGAAGTTCCGCCAACGATCGCCCAGGCCATTCCACCCAAAAGGGATATCCCATAATAATGCCACACATTGGTCGAATAGGAGAGCAAGATCGGGTAGATCGCCATGCTAACCACCCCGATGCCAACCATATTTTTATTGCCAAAGGAGCGTACCCAGTTATGCAACTGAGTAGATCCGACCAACATAGATAGATAGAAAAGAGCGGTACCGATGCCGAGTTGATTATCGGTAAGGTTTAGATACCGAACAAAATAGATCGGGAAAAGTGGAATCGCCAGGTATTGCGGTATGTGAAAAGCCATCAACAATAGCAATGTGATCAGGAATGGCGTCTTTAGGATATCAGCTCGAAAATAAGTTTTTAGATCAAATCGCACTTGTAAGGGATGGTTTACTACAACGGGTTCGTTGTTTTCTTTGGGCTGAACTTTTATATTATAGAGATGATAACTGCTCATCATAGCGCCAATGAAACCAATGGAAAAAACGATCTGATAATTGAGCGGGAAGGTTATTTTTGTGAGCAAATATCCGCACAGCAAAGATGAGAGCATAAAACTGATCGCCATTACTACATTGCGGGTGCCGGCAAAATAGGCTCTAAGGTTGGTAGGCACCGCCTCGGCGAAGAGTGAACTAAAACCGATCGAGAGTGCGGTAAGGGGTATTCCCATAACAAAGCTAAGTAAGATCAATGCCCAAATTTGATTGGGTTGTGAGAACAACCAAGGCAGCGGGATAAAGAAAAAGAAGCCGAAGCGGTAAACGATGGATGACCAAAAAACCGCCCCTTTAATTTCCCGTTGTTCTAGCCAGCGGGTGGCGGGAATGGTAAAGAATAAGCTGACAACCGCTGCGATAGCGCTGAGTATACCTATCTGAAACTCACTTGCTCCAATCCGAGTGGCATAAATGTTTAAGAAATTTGCGGTAGAACCACTTAAGACCCCAAACCAACCGATATCAAATAAGAAATGGCCGAAATTACTTTTTTGGTCAACGGGCACCGTTGAAGGGTTGTAAAATTGTTTTATGAAATTCATACAAATGTTCGTTAGAATAAAGAAGTATCCTAATTTTACTCAATATTCGGGAAGAACTGATGAACAACCTTCGCAATAAATTTATGTTGGATCAAAACATCGTATTTTTAAACCACGGCTCTTTTGGAGCGACCCCAAAACAAGTCTTCAAAGAGTATGTAGCTTGGCAACAGAAACTTGAGCGACAACCCGTTAAATTTCTTGGTCGCGATTTTGATGACCATATGAACGCATCACGAGAAATTTTGGCGGCAGAATTGCATACAAACGCGAATAACCTTGTTTATATTCCAAATGCTACGCATGGTGTGAATATTGTTGCTCTAAGCTTAAAATTACATCCTGGTGATGAGATATTAACTACAGATCATGAATATGGTGCTTGTGATTATACGTGGGAATTTCTTTGTAAAAAAAATGGGGCTTCCTATATCCGAAAAGCCATCCCCTTGCCTATCGCTGACCCGCAGACGGTTGCCCAGGGGTTTCTAACCGGCATCACCGAACGGACCAAGGTGATCTTCATAAGTCACATAACCTCTCCGACCGCGATCAAGTTACCTGTTGAGCTGATTTGCCAGGTTGCACGGGAAAAAGGAATATTAACCGTTGTGGATGGCGCTCACGCCTTTGGACAGATCGATCTTGATCTCGGTACATTAGGAGCGGATTTTTACACTAGTAATTGTCATAAGTGGGCAATGTCACCGAAAGGCGCGGCCTTTTTGTACGTTCGCCCCGAAGTACAGGCTATGGTTGATCCAATGGTAGTAAGCTGGGGCTTTGGTATTGAGGATTTCTCAAAGACCGGTTCTCGCTTCGTTGACTTTTTTCAATGGGCTGGCACCAAAGATCCCGCTGCCTACCTCAGCGTTCCATCGGCGATTTCTTTTTCAAAAAATAATAATTGGCAGGATATTAGAAATAAGAGTAAACAATACTTAGATAGAACGATAGCGGATGTAACCTCACTACCCGGTTTTACATCCATTTATGCAGATAATGAAAACTACACTCAGTTAGCTTCAATACAAATACCAGATACATTTGATGTAGCTCAATTAAAAACGTATTTATACGAAGAGCACAAGGTTGAATTGCCGGTTTTGGCTTGGTCAGATAAGAAAATGATACGGGTATCAATACAGGGCTACAATACCGAAAAGGATATCGACGCCTTGGTAAAAGGGCTGAAAACGGCATTACGCTTTTTTAATATTTTTGAAACGAAAATGGTAGAATGACAACAAAAATATCGTTAGCACTCGGCGGCGGGGGTTCCAAGGGAATTACCCATGTAGGAGTTATTAAGGGACTGCTCGAAAATGGCATCGAAATCGATTCGATCGCGGGCACCAGCATCGGCAGCATTGTAGCCGCCATTTATTCAAAAGGGTACACTGTTGAAGAAATGATCGACCTGTTCAAAGGGATCGATCAATCAAAACTTTTTAGTTTTCCATTCGCAGATGGCCCGGGATTTCTTGGTTATCGCGGGGTGAAGGAGTTTCTTGACCATGCATTAGGGGATGTAACTTTTCAGGATCTACAAATCAAATGTACGATCATCAGCGTTGACCTGAATACGGATTCTGTAATTGAGATGACATCCGGCAATGTAAAAGATGCCATTCTCGCATCGATAGCGGTACCTGGATTTTTCCCTCCCCAATTTGTAGACGGTATGACCTTGGTGGATGGTGGGGTGATGGATCCGGTTCCGGTTCGATCCGCCCGTAAAATGAGTCCGGGTGCCCCTGTTATCGCGGTTTCTCTTTCTACTCGCATTCTTTCCGATACACCATTGACCCAACAACCAGGAAGTTTTGGATTTAATTCTTTGTTGGTCAATCAGATCTCCCGAACAAATTTATCCAAAACGTTCAAGGTCCTAGTTGATTCGATTGATAGTTCTTCCCGACAGGTAACGGAACTGAGACTGCAGTTAGACCAACCTGATATAATTATTCGTCCTTCAGTTTCAAAGATCGGTCTGCTTGATCCTGTTAATATTGACGAGATGGTCCAACTCGGCGCAGAAGCGGTAGAAGTTGAAATTGGAAAGATAAATAAATTGAAACTGGGATTTGTTGAAAAATTGTTAAGGTTTCCTGCTTCTTTATTCGGAATTAAATAGGTGATCTATGTCAATTAATCGAAGAGATTTTATGAAGTTGGTGGGTGGGGTGGCAGGTTTTACTGCCCTTAAACCTTTTAATAAGGCACTGCCTCTTCCTGAGTTCCCCAAATCGGAACGGCTTGGCAGAATTGTTGAAGGAAAATGGGCTATGATGGCTCTACCCAACTTTCAAGATGCCAAAGTAAAAGATGTATATGGTGATGATGTTATCGCTTGGAACCGTGAGGTAGTTGGCCGAAGAGATACCAACTATATTAACCAAAAATGGGTTGAAACAGACTCTGGTTATGTAAATTCATCCTATGTACAACCTGTGTTAAACAAGCCGAATGAACCCCTATCCAATTTGCCGGACGGTAAAAGTGGATTTTGGGCAGAAGTAACTGTTCCATATGTTGATTTTGTTTTAGAAAATCAGGCCCCTTCTTCCCCTTGGATCAAGAACAATATGGAAATAGGGTTGCCAACTCGATTGTATTACAGCCAAGTGATGTGGGTTGACCAAGTGAAGAAAAGCGATGTTACCGGAAATATGATCTACCGTATCAACGAGAAATATGGCAGTTACGGCGATATTTTTTGGGCGGAAGCCGCGGCGTTTCGGCCGCTAACCGCGGAAGAGATCGTTCCTATTTCACCAGATGTTGACCCAGTTACAAAACGGGTCAAGGTAAACCTCACTTACCAAACACTTTCCTGTTTCGAGGAATATCGTGAAGTCTATTACTGTAAAATATCCAGCGGCGCGAAATTCGACGCTTTTGGTAACGCGGTTGATAATTGGGCCACTCCCGTTGGCGACGGCCACCGTACTTGGCGAAAATCGCTTTCCATTCATATGGCTGGAGGATCCGCAACCGGTGGCGGTTACGATACTCCTGGAATATCGTGGGCAACCTTTTTTTCCGAAGGCGTAGCTATTCATTCCACTTTTTGGCACAACGATTACGGAGTTCCCAGATCACATGGGTGCGTTAATGTAACCCCCGAAGATTCCAAATGGATCTTCCGCTGGACCACCCCAACTGTAACCTTGGATGAGGATGATATAACAGTTGGAATGCCGGGCGGAACGCAAGTTGATGTTATTGAAAGATCACTCTAAGGATACTTATTAATATGGCAATTGGAAATATTTCGGTAGGATTATCATTTATTGCGGGCATAGCTTCTTTTTTATCCCCATGCGTTCTTGCTTTAGTGCCTGCTTATATCGGTTACCTAAGCGGTAGGGCGGCAGGCGTTGGCAAAGACCAAGACAATAAGTTCGTAACTTTTCTGCATGGCATCGCCTTTGTACTTGGGTTCAGCCTTGTTTTTATAACTCTTGGTATTTTCGCGTCCGCCCTGGGTGGATTACTTGTAGATGTTCGTGTTTGGTTGGCTCGCATTGGAGGTTTAGTAGTAATGGTGTTCGGCTTGCATATGATCGGTTTGCTCAAAATACCATTCCTTGAGATGGATTCAAGAATGCAAATGCAGCAGACCCAAAACTATTCCTTCGTCTCTTCCTTCCTAATGGGTATCTTTTTCTCAGCCGGTTGGTCTCCTTGTGTTGGGCCGGTATTGGGTGCAATCTTAACCCTTGCGATGAATGGTGGTTCGATTAGTCAAGGATTATTGTTGTTATCGTCCTATTCCCTTGGCTTGGCAATTCCTTTCTTGCTTGCGGCATTGGGAATTGGATGGGTTTCAACATTGCTTAAGAAATTTAGCCGAATTATGCGCATTACAGAAATTGTCATGGGCTCTTTGATGGTGGTGGTAGGTTTGTTATTGATGACAGGCGCGTTCAACATGATCGCTATCATGTTCCCCGGTTGGTCCTTCGGGCTGTGATCCATATATGCTAAAGATCAAATTATATTCCAGGCCAGGCTGTCACTTGTGTGATGAAGTAATGGTCAACCTTCAGAATTTGAGCGCTAGTTACCCATTTGAAGTGGATGAAATAAATATTGATAAGGATGCCGTATTAGGGAAGAAATACCTATTGGAGATCCCGGTTATTAAAATTGGGACGTATACGCTCAAAGCCCCGATCGACCAAAAAAATCTAGAAATAACCATTCGTGCGGCAATTACCAACGAAGAACAATCCGCCAAGATCCGATCAACAAAAAAAACAGGTTTCTTAGACCGATTCGCCAACTGGTTCACGAAAAACTGGCTGATGATGGTGAACCTATTTTTTATTGTCTACCTCGGGCTCGCCTTCTTGGCTCCAATTTTATTACATCTCGGTTATGATACCGCCGCCAATGTTATCTACAAAGTCTATAGTTTTTTCTGCCACCAACTAGCGTTCCGATCCTTCTTTTTATTTGGCGAACAATCTTTGTACCCACGTGAAGCAGCTCATATTAGCGAGTTGATCTCTTTTGGGGCGGCAACTGGCATAAATGAATTGGACCTTTTCGGCGCGAGAAATTTCCTTGGAAATGACTTGCTCGGTTACAAGGTTGCTTTATGCGAACGCGATGTAGCGATTTACACCGGTATCATTTTGTTTGGTCTGATTTTCGGGTTGCTTAAGAAAAAAGTTAAAGCGCTTCCTTTTTACGCATGGATACTCTTTTCCTTCCTCCCCATTGCTTTCGATGGTGTGTCGCAATTGATCAGCCAACTTCCTCTAAAAGTGGTCGCGGCACTGATCCCAATGCGAGAGAGTACCCCCTTCCTCCGAACCTTTACTGGCTTTTTGTTTGGTTTAGGTACAGCTTGGATGGGGTATCCGGTCATTGATGAATCGATGGATGAGTGATAAACAATCAACGAGGTGGCGTAAAGTACCTAACGTTTGAGTCTTTTCAGGATGAAATATTCCATGGGGTTTTTACTCGCCATGGGGGCGTTAGTAGTACGCATGCGGCGTCTCTCAATGTAGGAGGAACGGTAGGGGATGCCCCCGAAAGTGTAAGTAGAAATAAACAGATCTTATTTGAAACACTCGATAAACCTGCGAATTCAATGTTCGATTGTTGGCAAGTTCACGGCCCCGATTATATTTTGGCTAATTCTCCCCATTCAGCCTCTACCGTTACCGACCCGCGAGAGTATCGCGCGGATGGATTGATCACTAATAACCCCAACGTTACGCTATTTATGCGGTTTGCAGATTGCACCCCCATTTTGCTTTATGATCCGGTAAAAAAAGTGATCGGATTGGTTCATGCCGGTTGGCAGGGAACCGTAAAAAAGGCGGGGAGTAATATGGTGAAGGGTTTTGTGAATATTTTCGGTTCCAAACCTGAGGATTTGTTAGCTGGGATTGGTCCCGCAATAGGGCCGGATCATTATATCGTCGGCAAACAAGTGATTGATGCTGTTTCTATCGCCTACGGCGAAAAAGCGAAAGACCTTCTTCTGCCAGCCGAAGATGATAAAATGTTGTTTGATATGTGGGAAGCAAATCGCTATGACCTTCAAACTGCCGGGGTACAGCAGATAGAAGTGTCTGGCATCTGCACCGCGTGTAATACGCAGGATTGGTTCTCTCACAGGGCTGAAAAAGGCAAGACCGGCCGCTTTGCTGTACTCATGGCGCTTAAGGCTTAATCGAATCGAGCCTATGGAAAATCTTTCTGAAAAAATAGCACAAAACTACGGGCAAATTTCTGAACAGGTGGAAATTGCGCGGCTTAAACACCGGGATTCCGTGGATAAGGTCAAGATCGTGGTGGTTTCGAAACGAAAACCGATAGAAGTGATCCAAGCAGCTATTGCTTGCGGAATCCATGATTTCGGAGAGAATTATCCCGAGGAGGCCACTGAGAAGGTCAGTCACTTTTCAGGCCAGAAATTAACTTGGCATATGATCGGTCATATCCAAAGCCGAAAAGCACCACTAGTGGCAAGTAACTTTCAGTTGGTTCACTCAATTGATACTTTTCGTATAGCTGATAAACTCAGTCAGAATTGTAAACAATTTCATGTTGATCTACCCGTGTTATTGGAATGCAATATGAGCGGCGAAGAATCGAAATTTGGAATTTCTGCTTATCGGCGGGAGAGTTGGGGGCAGGTCGTTGCGCAGGTGGCAGAGATCGCAACCTTGAAACAGATCAAGCTTGTTGGCTTGATGACCATGCCGCCCTGGAGTGAAGACCCTGAAGCTTCTCGGCCTTACTTTGCTCTCTTACGAGAACTAAAAGATCATCTCAATCTTCAGTTGCCCGGACTTAATTTGAGTGAATTATCAATGGGGACATCAACCGATTACCTGGCTGGAGTAAAAGAAGGGGCAACCTTGTTGCGAATAGGAACTGCTATTTTGGGCAGCCGAGTTTATTAATTTGGAGTTGGAATGAATTTTTTGATCAGTTTTATTGCGATCTTATCGCAGGTATTGTCTTTTGCCGTTTTAGCGCATGTTATTCTTAGCTATTTTCTCGATCCCTACCATCCAATTCGGCAGGCGATCGATCGAGTTGTTTCCCCGATGCTGAACCCACTCAGGCGAATCATTCCAAATGTGGGTATGTTTGATTTTAGCCCGATGGTTTTATTACTCATCATCCAATTTGGCTCAGAATTTATTATCAGCATATTGCGTTAAGAACTTACTATCGTATCGAATAGATCTTTTGGTATAAAAAGTATGTTTCGTAAATGCTCTTGATATAATCGCGAGGCTCCCCATAACGGATTACCTCCACTTCAACATCCTGGTCTCCGTTCGATAGCGATTGCCAAATCGAGGCATTGCCTGGACCTGCGTTGTATGCGGCCAAGACAGCGTACATATCATTATCCAAATAATTGTTATTTGAGTTGAGGTAGTAGGTTCCAAGGGATATACTGATGTTTGGTTGGTAAAGCTGATCAACAGTGAATCCATCGGCAATCCCCATTTGCTGAGCGATACTTTCTCCAGTAGCTGGCATGATCTGCATTAGCCCTCTAGCGCCAGCGCCGGAATGGATGAAACCTTCGAACAGACTTTCCTGCCTCATTACGCTCATTATTAGCAACGGATCAATTCCATATTCCTGGGCGTTTTTCTTAACAAGCTCGTAATAATAGAGGCCATAACGAATGTGGTTGAAGTAAGCTGGTACGTTGATGCTTTGGTAATGGTCTTCATACCCTAAAAGCGTAAGTACGTCTCGGATAGCTTGAATACCGCTCTTATACAAACCAATATCCACCAAGTAATTTCCCAAACGAAACAGGTTTACCGGATCTGCCGCGTATTGTGTGGACAATAAGTCAAACTCCACTTTGGCTTGTTCAAAATACCCCAAATTCCAATACTCCAAGCCTTGGACAAAATGAATATCATCCTGAAGTGCCCCGAGGTTCAATAGGTCAGTTTCTGCTGGCAGGTTCAATGTCAATTTTACCCAGGTAGCTGCTTCGTTTCGTTCCTGAATAATATCCACTTCATCATTTAACACATCTCGGCGAAGGAATGGTTGTTGGCCGGTTATAAGTTCATTTGCTCGCAAGCCATAATAACCGATCGGGTCCATCGCAACAGTTTTTTGCCAATATGCTTCAGCATCAGGCTCATTCCTTAACGATTTGTAGGTCTTGCCTACCCAAAAATTCGCCTTGATAATTTCAGGATCATCCTTTGATATTTGTAGGGCATTCTGGAAATTTTCGAGTGCTTTCTCATTTTCTCCTAAGCGATACCGTGTTACCCCGGCATACATAAGGGCAGTATACCGATCCGCGGAATCAGGAAATTGGATCGGCAAAGCTTCCCATAATCGACTTGCTTTATCTAATTCTTTATTGCGCTCTCGGATTCGGCCCGCCTCTAGCAGAAAAGATGCCGCCAAATTCGTTCCCTGATAAAGTGTGGAATACTCCTCAAGAATTCTCGCTCCACCATCATAATCGTCCATATAAGCCCATAAGGTGGTTGCTTTTTCATCCCAAGCAGAGGCCCAAAATCGGTTTTCCGGATAATTTTCGATAAGGGTAGTAAACGCCTCAAGTGCCAATGGATAATTACCCGAATCTCGTTGAATCAAGCCAATATAATAATAGACTGTGCCATCATTTTCAGGGGTAGTTGATAGGTAATTATTGAATGCGGTGAGGGCAACATCATATTGTCCGGCATAGTAATCCACCAAGCCACGATTAAAATCATTGACCGGCTGTTCATCATTTACCAACCCTGAGAGCGCGGTGTAAGAATCGAAGGCTAATGGATAATTCTCAACAGCGTGCCGCCACTTGTTATACCCTTCAGCTGCATTGCCTTGATTGATCAGGGCTTGACCCGACAGCAGGTCGATCTGGGCTTTGGTGTAATCATCCCCGGTCATTTCAAAAAGTGTGTTGAAAACATCTAAGGCTTTATCGGGTCGCTCGCTGAATAAATAAGCTCGGCCGATCTTAATTTGAATCGCTTCGTTTGACGGATCGTTTTCTAACACCGTTTTGTAGGTTTCTATGGCCAGATCATACTTCCCGGCAAGTGAGTAGCAATTGGCGAGTTGGGTTAGTACATACTCCTTGAAAAGTGTTGATGTCGCTTGGTAATTTTGGTAAGCGACAATGGCTTCGTCATATCGTTCAAGGGTGTACAAGATCTCTGCCATTAAAAACCAGCTCCGCTCAGCCTCAAGGGTATCTGGAAAGGCAATCGGTATGCCGCGAAGGATCTCGAGTGCCACCGAATAGTTTTCAGCTAGAAATTCTGTTTTCGCCAGGATCCATAAATTGGCTGGATCAACTGTGGTGGCGGAATTGGTTTGCAATGAACTTCGAATCAGGTCATACTCACCGTTTAATACCATCTGCTCGTAAGGATTTTGAGTGATCGGTGGAATCGTTGTGGGCAGCGGCGCTGCGTTTTCAACCGGTAGAGCAGTGTTCGCGGGTTGTGATATTTTTACCACGGTGGGTGTCGCTGCGTTTTCAATTGGTATCGGCGTGTTTGCCGGGGCGGTGGGTAAGTTAGAACAGCTTGCAAATACCAAACAAAACAATACCAGAAAGTTGATCTTTTTCATTTAATCCTTATATCCATTATGACCAAATATGTCAAGCGAGGGGGTTTGGTCAATAGTGAGTGTCTCAGGAGTTTCTTTAATATATATGATAAAATTATATGCTTTAAAATAAACATTTACTTAAGGAACAAACGAATACAGGATGAATATATTTATCAGTGGTTCCGTCGCTTATGATTATTTGATGACCTTTCCGGGTCTCTTTCATGAGCAGATATTACCTGAACGTTTGAAGTCGATCAGCTTATCTTTTTTGGTCGATAAAATGACCAGGCAGCGTGGCGGGATTGCTCCAAATATCGCGTATACAATGGCTTTATTGGGCGAAAAACCAAACCTATTTGCCACTGTCGGTGAAGATTTTGAAGAATACCGCGCGTGGTTAGAGAAGTTCGGCGTAAATACAGAATGGGCGAAGGTAGTACCAGGAAAATACACCGCTTCCTTTTTTGCGACAACCGATAATATCAACGCCCAAATAGCGTCTTTTTATCCTGGCGCAATGGCAGATGCGGCTGAGCTCTCCCTGATGGAGCTCAAACAAAGACCTGATCTCGTGATCATTTCCCCAACGGATCCGTCTGCAATGATGAAGCACGCCGCTGAATGCCGAGAATTACAAATTCCGTACCTGTACGATCCTTCCCAACAGATCTTACGGCTTGAGGGAGAAGAATTGGTGCGGGACATGAAGGGCGCACATTTCTTGTTCGTTAATGATTATGAAATTGGCTTGATCTGTAAAAAAACAGGTCTCGATATGAACCAGATTCTTGAGATGGTGGACATCATCATCGTAACAAAAGGCGCTGAAGGTGCAAACATCTATACCAAAGGAAGTGACGTGCATATTCCAGTGTTCAAGGAAGAACGAATCATTGACCCAACCGGTGTAGGCGATGCCTTCCGGGGAGGTTTCCTCGCTGGTTATGCTCATGGCTGGACTCTGGACTTTTGTGCTCGCATGGGTTCGCTCGCCGCGGCATACTGCCTTGAGCAAAACGGTACACAGAACCACCATTATACAAAAGCCGAATTCATCACCCGATTCAGAGAAAATTTCGATGATGAAGGTAAATTAAATTCTTTGTAATTACCAAAATAGGAGAAAAATGAGCAATTACGACATCAAAGATAGTTCCCTCGCAGAGGGCGGACGACGTAGAATAGATTGGGCGGAACGCGAAATGCCCGTTCTTCGCATGATCAAAGAACGATTCGCTATAGAGAAACCCCTCAAAGGCTATCGAATTTCTGCTTGCTTACATGTAACTACCGAAACCGCCAACCTCATGACCACCCTGCAAGCTGGTGGTGCTGATGTGGTCATCACTGCGTCCAATCCTCTTTCCACTCAGGATGATGTGGCGGCTGCTCTCGTAAATGTTTATGAGATTCCAACCTACGCCATCAAAGGCGAAGATAATGTAACCTATTACAAGCACATCACCGCCGCTCTTGACCATAAACCCCATCTTACCATGGATGACGGCGCTGACTTGGTCTCCACCATTCACAAGGATCGCCGCGAATTACTGAAAGACATCGTTGGCGGCACCGAAGAGACCACAACAGGAGTTATCCGCTTACGTGCTATGTCTGCTGATAATATGCTCGAGTTCCCCGTCATCGCTGTAAATGACGCTATGACCAAGCACTTCTTTGATAATCGCTACGGCACTGGCCAATCTACTGTTGATGGCATCATTCGCGCTACCAACGTTTTGTTGGCTGGCAAAGTTTTCGTCGTAGCTGGTTACGGTTGGTGTGGTCGTGGTTTAGCCTCCCGCGCTCGTGGTATGGGCTCTCGTGTTGTTGTTACTGAAGTGGATGCTATGAAGGCTCTTGAAGCCGTTATGGATGGCTTCGAAGTAATGCCCATGATGGGTGCCGCCAAGATTGGTGACATTTTCTGCACCGTTACCGGTGACCTCAATGTTATCGACAAACACCACTTTGAAGTGATGAAGGATGGAGCCTTGGTTGCCAATTCCGGTCACTTTAATGTTGAATTGAACATTCCTGCCCTTCAAGAAATGTCTATTGGCGCTCCTAACTTGGTTCGTCAATTTGTTGAACAGTACACTACCAAAGATGGTCGAAAGATCAACATCCTTGGCGAAGGTCGTTTGATCAATCTCGCTTCTGCTGAAGGTCACCCTGCTTCCGTTATGGATATGTCCTTCGCGAATCAGGCATTATCCGCTGAATATATGGTAAAGAACGCGAAAAACCTTGAGAAGAAGGTTTATTCCGTACCGAATGATATCGATGTTGAGATCGCTCGAATTAAGCTTGCCGCAATGGGTATCAAGATCGACACCCTCACAGAACAACAAGTAAGCTATCTCAACTCTTGGCAAGAAGGCACCTAAGCCACCCCCCCCCAATTTTTGTTCAAACAAGAACCCCGAGGTTATCGGGGTTCTGAGTTTGAATAAAAAATTCAATCAACCCAATCAGAAATATAGGTATTAAATGTTAACTTCACGAAATGAAATTAGAAATATTGCTATTATCGCTCACGTCGATCACGGTAAGACAACCTTAGTCGATTTTCTACTAAAGCAAAGCCATACTTTTCGAGATAATCAGCAAATCGCTGATCGTGTTATGGATTCAAATGATCTCGAACGCGAACGCGGCATCACTATTCTCGCAAAAAATACCGCCATCACCATTCCCAATCCAAAAACGGGTGAGATGGTAAAGATCAACATTGTTGATACCCCCGGCCATGCTGATTTTGGTGGGGAGGTCGAACGCGTCATGAACATGGTCGATGGTGTTCTCCTGCTAGTAGACGCTGCAGAAGGGCCTATGCCCCAAACCCGCTTCGTTCTCAAAAAAGCCTTGGAGCGCGGCCATAAGGCAATTGTGGTGGTAAATAAGATCGACCGCAAAGATGCCGAACCCGAACGTGTGCTCAACGATACCTTTGATCTTTTTATCGAGCTTGGCGCGTCTGAAGAACAAGCCGATTTTCCTGTAATTTATGCTCAGGCTACCTTTGGCCGCGCTGGTTTAACCACCGAGCTTGCTGATGACCTGCAGCCTTTGTTTGAAACCATACTTGACCATATTCCGGCTCCGATTGTTGATGTCGACGCTCCTTTGCAGATGCTAATCACAACCCTTGGTTATGATGATTACCGTGGAGTTACCGCGGTAGGTAGGATCTTTGCTGGCACTATTATCGCTGGCCAACGTTTGGCGAGAATTATGGTTGATGGCAAGATCCTTCCGGAGAGTGCTCGTTATTTGTACCAATTTGTTGGGTTGCATAAGGTGGAAGTGCCCGAGGCGAAAGCCGGTGATATTGTGGCTTTGGCTGGCCTTGAGGGGATCTCGATCGGTGAGACCTTAGCTGCGCCGGATAACCCCATGGCTCTTCCCACTATTAAGGTAGAAGAACCAACTGTTCGAATGACCTTCGGCGTAAATACCTCCCCCTTCACCGGTAAGGAAGGAAAGTGGGGATCTAGCCGAAAGATCCGCGAACGTCTTTTCGAAGAATTACGAACAAATGTGTCCTTGCGTGTTGCTGAAACCGAATCCGCCGATACCTTCTTGGTTTCTGGCAGAGGCGAGTTGCACTTGGCGATTTTAATTGAGACAATGCGTCGTGAAGGTTTTGAATTTCAGGTATCCAGCCCTGAAGTCATCTTTCATAAGGCTGAGGATGGTTCATTGCTCGAGCCATTTGAAGAAGTGCACATTGAAACAAGTTCTGAAACCGTTGGAGTAGTTGTAGAAATGCTCGGTGTTCGACGCGGAATTATGGAAAACATGGAAGACACTGGCGATGGTCACGTTCGGATTGTCTATGTTGTTCCTACCCGCGGACTATTAGGTTTTCGCTACCAGTTCCTTACCGCAACCCGCGGTATGGGTATTATGCACTCTCTCTTCCGCGGATATGATGAATTAGCTGGACCTATCCTAACCCGTTCAACTGGCTCGTTGGTAGCAATGGAAGCGGGTGATTCTACAGCGTACGCACTTAAGGGCGCCGAAGACCGTGGCAATTTGTTCATTAATCCTGGTGAAGCAGTATATATGGGTATGGTCATTGGTGAGAACACCCGTGGCGGCGATATAGCCATCAATATTTGCCGAAAGAAGCACCTAACAAATATGCGCTCTGCCCGCGGCGATATGGAAATTCGTCTTACTCCTCCCCGACAAATGTCCTTGGATGAATCGATCGAATACCTTGCCGATGACGAGCTCCTCGAAGTCACTCCGATTAGCATCCGTATTCGTAAGAGGATCTTAGACACGGAAGACCGCGGCAAACAAGTGAAGAAGTCCAAGGAAGCACTCGAGTAATAGATTATGTTTTACTACCAAATTTGGCAGGAGTTTATTTTTATAAACTCCTGCTTTTTTTATCGCTCCTGTATTATCATTACATTATGGAAACTATTCGACTCTTCGCTACTTTATTACCACTTTCTGTAAGCTCTGGTATTAATTTATACGCAACAATTTTAACGGCCGGTATCGCCATCCGTTTTGGGTGGATTTCTGGTACCCCCGCTGGTTTGGATGTATTAGGCAGTTGGCCTGTGATCGTGCTCGCAGGGATCTTCTTTTTGTTTGAAATGTTAGCGGACAAGATTCCTTACATCGATAATCTATGGGATGTTGTCCATACCGTTATACGACCATTGGGGGCAAGCTTGCTAGGTTTTGCGGCATTAGGACAGGCTGATCCCTTGGTCATGGTAATCGCGGCTATGTTTGCGGGGTCGATTGCTTTGGTTTCGCATGGCGGCAAGGCGGGCTCGCGAGTGGCAATGAATATCGTCAGTCCAGCTGAAAATATTTCGAATACTGTAATTAGCGCCGCAGAGGATATAGGAGCTGGGGTATTGACCTATATAGCCTTAAAATACCCCTATTATGCACTAGCAATTGGCATTGTGGTGCTCATCTTGATCGCAATTTTTGTACCTATGATGTTGCGCTGGGCTTGGTTTCTTGTTACAGGTTTTTTTGTTTGGCTCAAAAGTTTGTTCAAGAAACTAATAAATTCGGAACAAAGTTCTGACCTTTTACCGGCAGATCATCAAGCCCTTCTCTTGCCTCACAGGGCAGAGTTGAGTATTAGGTGTAAAGCCCAAAACATTCGTGGCGCAAATGGTGTTTCCGGATACTTGTCACTTGCGGATGGAAAGCTATTCTTCACGTATGATAGTTTTTCTAAGACGAAGATGTGGCAAGCATCGGTTTCTGATATTATGACGACATCGGTCAAAAAAGATTGGTTGATGGATGCCTTGTTTATACACACCAAAGAAGCAAAAGGGAAACTACAAAAAGCGACTTTTGTAGTATTGAAGGACAGATCGAACTTGTTGAAGAGAATGGTGGATAACTTTCCATTAAGCGGGGGTTCTATAAAACAAACCTCGAAAGTGGAGGATTGTGAAATATAGCACTATCATAATGAGGAGAAATTTGTTATCCTGTTAGTAGGACCTTTTGCTTTCAAAAAGGAAGAACAATATGACTCAGAATCGTTTAACAACGCATCCCATCCTGCCGATAGCAGATAGGGATGTTTTTGATTTTAAATGGAGTGGGTTGGTTTTCCAGGCGTGTGCTGGAGAAACTATCGCGAGTGCATTGTTCGCGAACGGTGTGAGAATATTCGGCGTTCATCCAAAGGATGGCTCCCCGCAAGGCATATTTTGCGCGAATGGCCAGTGTGCCCAGTGCACTGTTGTGGCGAATGATATTCCAGTAAAAGCTTGTATGACGCCAATTCGTCCGGGTATGGTGATAGAGCCTCTCAACTCCTTACCAAAACTGCCACATGTACAAACCCAACCACACTATACAACTGTTCAAAATATTGACATCGATTGTATGATCATTGGTGGTGGTCCGGCGGGGCTCTCAGCCGCAATCGAATTGGGAAACCGTAACATAAGTGCAATATTGGTAGATGATAAAGATCAGTTAGGTGGCAAACTCGTTCTCCAAACACACCGATTTTTTGGATCGATCAACGCTTGCTACGCCGGCACACGCGGTATTGATA
>CAZSLN010000017.1:0-7689 GCA_964607645.1 uncultured Anaerolinea sp. | reverse complement strand
GGAACAAGCTTCGATCGATATTTGGACGAATAGCACTGTTGTAGCGGTGTTTAGCGATCAAAAAGTAGGTGTTGTTCGAAACAATAATCAATATGTATTGATAAAACCGAAGGTCCTTTTAGTTGCGGCTGGCGCAAGAGAAAAATCGCTAACCTTCAAAGGAAACACTCTGCCAGGGGTTTACGGCGCTGGGGCTTTCCAAACGCTTCTAAACCGAGACCTGATACATTGTTCTAAGCGGTTATTTATTGTAGGCGGCGGGAATGTTGGCCTTATAGCAGGGTATCACGCATTACAAGCCGGTGTCATCGTGGAGGGATTGGTTGAAGCACTGCCCGAGTGCGGTGGGTACAAAGTGCACAAGGATAAACTTGCGCGAATGGGGGTTCCTATCTTCACATCGCACACTGTGTTAAGCGCCAACGGACATGATTCTGTAGAATCTGTGACCATTGCCGCCATAGATGAGCAATGGAAGCCGATTCCGGGCACAGAAAAAACCTACCCATGCGACACCTTGTTGATAGCCGTAGGGCTGGATCCGGTTGACGAGTTTTCACGAAAAGCGAAGGAATATTGCATACCAACCTTCGCCGCGGGAGATTCTGATGAGGTAGCTGAAGCATCATCCGCTATGTTTTCGGGCAAGATCAAGGGTTTGGAGATCGCCAGAAGTCTTGGTTATGATGTTCCCAAAGTACCAGAGGAATGGATCAAAACTTCTGAGGTATTACGTTCCAAACCAGGGGCTGAAAACAAAGAACCCGCCATTGTTGAGGGGGAGGATGTATATCCGGTAATCCATTGCAGCCAAGAAATTCCATGTAATCCATGCACCTCGGTATGCCCTCAAAGCGCAATTTACATCGATGATCTTGATATTCGACATATTCCGGAATATATCGGCAAACAACTGGGCGTTCATTGCATCGCCTGTGAAAAATGCGTTGCTATTTGCCCGGGTTTAGCGATAACTTTGGTAGATCGCAGAAAACAAGTTGATGAAACGGCTTTGGTAACGATCCCATACGAATTTGGGAAAGAGACCATCAAAATTGGCGACCAAGTTCTTGTGGTGGATACAGGTGGCAGCATTCTTGGTCGAGTAGAGGTCGTGAGAGCACGATTGGCGATCAATACTGATCGAACCATAATGGTAAAAGTTCGGGCTCCTTTGGCAATCGCCAACAAAATTGCTGGTATTGAAGTACAGAACCCCGAAATATGCGCCTCCTTCGAACAATTTGTTGAACGACTCACTGATGACATGGTTGTTTGCAGATGTGAACGAGTTTCGTTAGCCGAAATAAAAGCAATCATTTCCAGTGGTGTTCGGGATATGAACCAGATAAAGGTGATAACCCGAGCGGGTATGGGCGCATGTGGTGGTAAGACCTGTGGAAATATAATTAAACGGGCATTTCGTGATTTAGGAATTCCTATGACCCAAATCACTGAACCCGTAGCGCGGCCGTTGTTTGTTGAAGTACCGATGGGTGTTTTGGCTGGTATTGCAACTGAAAGCGGGGAAGAATGACACAAAAGGTCTACGATACGATCATCATCGGCTCAGGCAGCATTGGCACACCTCTTGCTTGGCAATTATCGGAAGCCGGTCAAAACGTGTTGGTCATCGACCAATTCGCCAGCTCAGGGCAAGGTTCGAACAAGGAAGCGATCGGTGGGATTCGAGCCACTCACTCAGATCCGGTAAAGCTCCAATTATGTTTAAAAAGTCTTGAAGTTTTTTCATCTTGGAAAGAAAAATATGGCGACGACATAGGTTGGAAACAAGGCGGGTATTCATTCGTGGCATATCGTGAAACGGAAGAAAACACCCTCAAAGACCTGCTAGTTATCCAGAAAAAGTTAGGGCTCGAGATCGATTGGTATGATAGCCAAGATTTTTTAAAGATTATTCCATCGCTCAATCCAAGCGGATTACTCGGTGGCACTTTTTCACCAGGAGATGGCAGCGCTTCACCTATGTTAGCCAATTTAGCCATGGAAAGGTTGGCCCGGGCGGGAGGGGCGGATTTTCATTTCCTAGAAAAATTTGAAAGTCTAAAGGCGAAGGGTGATAAAGTAATTGGGGTGAAAACGGACAAAGCGGACTATTTTGCCTACATGGTCGTAAACGCGGCTGGAGCGTGGGCAAAAGAAATTCTCCTCGAATTGAATATTTCATTACCGATCCTACCGGAATCGCACGAGGGCGGCATAACGGAACCTGTAGCGCCATTTCTAGGACCAATGGTGGTAGATATCCACCCGTCGGAAAATTCAGCGAATTACTATTTTTACCAAAATCATACTGGTCAGATTATTTTTTGCATCACTCCAACTCCTTCTATTCCGGGTATGGATCGAAGAGAAAGTTCGGGCTTTTTACCCTTGGTAACCCGACGAATGATCAACCTAATGCCTTGCCTAAGGAATATCAAAGTCCGGCGAACTTGGCGCGGTCTTTACCCCATGACACCAGATGGACAACCCATTGTTGGGCAATTAAACGGGATTTCGGGGTATCTCAACGCGGTAGGGATGTGTGGCCAAGGGTTTATGCTTGGGCCAGGTTTGGCTGTGGCGCTTCGAAATTGGATCACCGGTGACGATATTGAATCATCTACCAAACTCTTAGCTCCATACTCCCTCTATCGTGATTTTGGTGGAACGGAACAACTGAAATGATGAACCTGTGATTAAAAAAAAGAGGCTGCGATTTGGTTTGATCGCAGCCTCTTTAAATTTGTTAGCCTTGTTTCTTTTCTATTTTTGCCCAAGAGTCTTTGAGGGTTACTGTTCGGTTAAAAACCAGTTTTTCTTTGGTTGAAGTAAGATCGGTGCAAAAGTATCCGATTCGTTCGAACTGGAACTTGTCGCCCGGTGTGGTATTGGCTAATGACGATTCCACTCTTGAAGAAGGTTTTACTACCAACGAAGTTGGGTTAATGATCGTGGAAAGTTCCTCGTTATCATCGGGATTTTCGACAGTAAAAAGCCTTTCGTATTCACGAACTTCAGCCGGCAAAGAATGTGCCGCTGAAACCCAATGGATGGTTGACTTTACTTTTCGGCCGTCCGCTGAATCCCCACCTTTAGTTGTTGGGTCGTAAGTACAATGAATTTCAACAATGTTTCCATCAGCATCTTTCACTACACTTTCACACCTCACAAAATAGGCATAACGAAGGCGAACTTCATTGCCTGGGAACAAGCGATAATATTTGGGTGGAGGAATTTCTCGAAAATCATCTTGTTCAATATAAATTACTTTTGAAAAATTGACAGTACGTGTACCGGAATCGGGATCTTCAGGGTTATTAATGGCGGTTAATTCTTCCACAAGGTCATCGGGGTAATTATCAATGATCATTTTCAACGGTTCGATGATAGCCATACGGCGAAGAGACCGTTTGTTCAGATCATCTCTCACGCACGATTCTAAAAGGGCATAATCGATCCAACTGGTGTTTTTTGCAACCCCTATCTTCTTGATAAAATCAACGATCGCTTCGGCAGTATAACCGCGGCGTCGCATCGCGCGCAAGGTTGTGAGACGAGGGTCATCCCAGCCATCGACCAAATTATTTTCAACTAACTTGCGTAATTTACGCTTCGACATCATCGCGTACGATAGATTTAAACGCGAGAACTCTATCTGGCGAGGTTTAAATTCACCGAGCTGATCCAAGAACCATTCATAAAGTGGACGGTGAATTTCGTATTCCATCGAGCAAAGAGAATGAGTGATCCCTTCCATCGAATCGTTTTGGCCATGAGACCAATCGTACATGGGGTAAATGCACCATTCGCGGCCGGTGCGGTGGTGCGCTGGCTCGTGGATGATGCGATACATCGCCGGATCACGCATTACCATATTGGGGTCGCTCATATCGATCTTGGCGCGCAGAATGCGAGTACCGTCAGGAAACTCACCGCTTTTCATGCGGGCGAGCAGGTCGAGGTTTTCTTCAATACTGCGCTCCCGATAAGGGCTGTTGATGCCAGGTTCCGTCAAAGTTCCCCTGTTTTTACTCACTTCTTCAGGAGTTTGGTCATCTACATATGCCTTACCCATTTTTACTAATTTAATGGCCCATTCGTAGAGTAATCCAAAATAATCTGAGGCATAGGTGATTTTGAGCCAATTTATGCCTAACCACTTTGCGTCCTGTTGAATAGCGTCAACAAATTCCACTTCCTCCTTCGCGGGGTTGGTATCGTCAAAGCGAAGAATGAGATCACCGTTGTTTTCAGCCGCGATAAAATAATCGATCAGGAAGGCCTTAACGTGGCCTATGTGAAGATAACCATTCGGTTCTGGTGGAAGACGGGTGCGAATATAGTTGAATCTGCCCGAGCGAAGATCATCGGTTACCGCATCTCGAATAAAATCAGAACTGGTATTTTGGGTGTTGATATCCATAAAAGATCCTTTAATTTCAGTGTATCCATTATTATAACAAATAGAAAAAGTAGGGGTTGTATGATTCAATCAAAATGGTCCGTCTGACTTAAAAAAAGTTGTAAGAACGGAATTAATGCATTTATTCAACGAATATTTCAATAAGAAATTCTTCAAGACAGAAAAACAACGGAGTCATATTCTGGATAAATATCGCTGGTCAAGGTTAATTGACCAATGAACAAACAAAAAACTTGCGAATAATTCAAGGGCGTGTTAAAATACCTTTCGCTCAAGATTTACTCTTGGGGGCTCGTCTAATGGCAGGACAGATGTCTCTGGATCATCTAGTAGAGGTTCGAATCCTTTGCCCCCAGCTTTAAAAGCGTCTGATTTCAGGCGCTTTTTTATTTAAGGTTACTGCTCCAACGCATACGAATAAGTGAGATAACTGGGTTTCAAACAAAATTGTTGAAAATTGGGGTATTGTCATGGCATAAGTTTCTTATTTTCAAAAAGCTCAGTTATATCAATCATGGCTGACCAAATTAGGCAATCAACCTTTGGCTTAGCCCAATGCCCAGGAAATTTTCGCTAATATATACTGGATTTCGCGGGCTGCTGAGCGCAGGCTGATAGTGATACCCTAGATCATTAAAAGATTCCAGCTCGGCCGCAACCCCGTCACCCTTCTGAATAAGCCACCGAGTGTATGCTCCTCGCGCAATTTTCGCATGCACAACCACGAATTTGGCGGGTTGACCAGGTTTTACAACGCTCAAAAACTTGGGCGTAATAATTCTCTGCACATCAATATAAGGTAATATCAATTTTTCATACTCAACGGAACTAACATTAAAAATATCCCCGGTTTTGTGAAGTTGATTCGATAGTGAATCGCCCCAAAATTGGTAAAGGTTCCTAAAGGGTTCGTCAGGAAATCGGTATCCAACTTCAAGTCGATAAGGGCTAATACCGTCAAATGGTTTTAAAACCCCATACAGACCCGATAGGATCAATAAATTTTCTTGGGCAAAGTCCTTCTCAGTTGATGACAAAGCTCTTGCTCGAAGACCGCTATATATATCCCCTCGAAAAACTTCTACCGCTGCTGATAAATTTTCTACAGTCGACCATTGACGAAATAGATTCTCTACATCTAATGCCAGGGATGCGGAGATCTGCATAGCTTTCTGAATTTGAGCGATTGATAATGTACCGATGTAAGCACGAATCTCCTCGGCTTTTTCGATCTCAACAGGAGTTGTTAACGGAAAAGAGGGTGCTGTAGATACCATCGTTTTGGATGAATGCAATAATATGTTAAACATCTAACCTAACCTTAGCTGGAGCGTTGACCATGCGGTGCATTAATTTGAATTATGGTTAATCTCAGTGAATAACAAAATCGACGGCTGTCATCAATGGAATGAAGGTCGCTATATAATTGCATCAATCACGACCATTCGGGAAGTTGCACGACTGAGTTATCAATTTTACTCTTTTTGGTAAACCAAACAACAAGAATTGAGAAAGCATATTCTTGATAGCTTGGCTCGCACATTTTTGAGAATAAGTGTGAATAACAAAAGACGCCTGATAATTCAGACGTCCTTTGTTATTGATTACTGGGTTGCTTGCGGTTTAGGCGTTAGTTTCAGTGGCAGGAGTGCGCCTGAACCAAGTTCGCCATTCTTTGTTCTCCCAAACGACCAAGATGGGGGAAGCATTGAAAATGGAAGAGAATGTACCGCTGAATACACCGATCAACAAGATGATAACGAAATGTTTGATGGTATCGCCTCCAAAAAGGACCATGGCAAACAAAGTAAACATAACTGTTAGCTGGGTGTTGATGGAGCGATCGAGAGTTTGAACAACCGAATGGTTGACCACGGTTTCGAAATCTACTTTGCGATAGATCGTTAAGTTCTCGCGGATTCGGTCGAACACTACGATGGTATCATGTACCGAGAAGCCGATGACGGTGAGCAAGGCGGTGAGGAACAAAGAATCTGCCTCCCAACCAAGAGTTACACCGAGAATAGCCTCGATCCCCAAAACAACCAACACATCATGTAACATAGCGATAATGGCTGCGGTACCATAACGAATAGCATGTTGGATGCTTCGGAATGCGAACCAGATGTAAAGCAAGATCGCAATAGCGGCCATACCTACAGCGCCAGCTGCCGCTCGAGCAACTTCTTGGCCTACCGCGGGGTTGACCGATGTGAAGTTTAGAACAATTGCCTTTGTACCGAACTGCTTTTCCATCTCCGCGACAATCAGACCTTTCGTAGCGTCATCCATTGCTTTCGATTTCACTGAAATGGAATCGGTACCAAGGGACTGAACGATGGGATCACTAATCTTGTTCTTGTCGCTAGCGAAGGAGTTGTAAATAGCAGCAACATCTTCTGAAACAGGCTGAATTCCATTTTCGAATTGAACTTCGAGGAGAGAACCACCTGTAAAATCGATTCCTAAAGGAAGGGGCCCTTCAGCCGGATTCTGTGCCCAGTGAATCCCCATATAAACGATGCCAGGGATGATCACGAGGAAAGAAATTAGAAAATAGTAATATCTGTTCTTAATAATATTCATATCGAAAACTCCTAAAGCCCAAACCAGCGGGGATGGTCTGCAGATTTGATGTTATCCATTACAGTGTGCAAATAAGTACGGGTAACTGTAATGGCGGTAAATAAACTAACCAAAACACCGATCGCCAGAGTTACCGCAAATCCCTTCACCATGCTAGCTCCGAAAGTACTTCCGAAGATGTAAAGGATGAGACAGGTGATGAGGGTGGATAAGTTAGAATCGCGGATGGACGGCCAAGCACGCTGCCAGCCAAGGTCAATTGCTTGGCGTAAAGGTTTACCTGATCGTAATTCTTCCTTCATGCGCTCGAATATCAAAATATTCGCGTCCACTGCCATACCTATACTCAGGATGAAGCCGGCAATGCCTGGCAGGGTGAGAACAACAGGGATGAGTTTGAACAGAGCCATTGAGAAAAGGGCATAAGACAATAACGCCAGATCGGCGATTAGACCGGGTAAGCGGTAATAGAAAAGCATAAACAGAATTACCACTGAAAGACCAATGATTCCAGCCAAAACGCTCTTGCGAATGGATTCTGCGCCGAGTGTTGGTCCAACGGTTCGGCTTTCGGTAACTTCTACAGGAACAGGCAGCGAACCATATCGTAATTGGACCGCGAATGCGTTTGCGCTCTCAGCTGTGTAGCTTCCAGTGATAACACCAGAACCCTC
>CAZSLN010000016.1:16572-35910 GCA_964607645.1 uncultured Anaerolinea sp. | reverse complement strand
CTTATTTGTATCTACGTTGCCATTGGCCAGAAGAAAAGCGCCATTGCTCGTACCGTAGCCTTGCTGGAAAAACAAGGCGCTATGGATCACACCATTTTCGTGGTTGCCTCCGCTGATGAATCTGCCGCTCTTCAATACATCGCCCCATACTCTGGCTGTGCTATTGGTGAAGAGTTCATGGAAACTGGTCGTGACGCTTTGGTCGTATACGACGATCTTTCCAAGCATGCTTGGGCTTACCGTCAGGTTTCCCTCCTCCTTCGCCGCCCCCCTGGACGCGAAGCCTACCCTGGTGATCTGTTCTACCTACATAGCCGCCTACTCGAGCGCGCCGCGCGTGTGTCTGTCAATTACGTCATCACCTCTGATGACTTCGCTGGCAAAACCGCCACCGTTGAAAACAGTGTGGATGGCCGTGTATTTGCTGGCCCAATGGCCAAGCATGATGCTGAACAGGCAGTAAAATCCCTCGTCAAAGGCAAAGCGGTTGTTCTCGCCAATTCCGGTGGTTCTCTTACCGCCCTCCCCATCATCGAGACTCTTCTCGGTGACGTATCCGCTTATGTTCCTACCAACGTTATTTCCATCACCGATGGCCAGATCTACCTTGAATCCAACTTGTTCAACGCGGGTATTCGCCCAGCCGTAAACGTTGGTATCTCTGTTAGCCGCGTGGGTGGTGCTGCCCAAACCAAGGCAATGCGCCAGGTTGCCGGTCGCTTAAAGTTGGATATGGCTTCCTTCCGCGAACTGGCCGCCTTCGCTCAGTTCGGTTCTGACCTTGATAAGGCCACCCAGAACCAGCTCAACAGAGGCCGCCGAATGCAAGAGATCCTCAAACAACCCCAGTATGAACCAATTTCGGTTGAACATCAGGTTGTTACCATCTTTGCTGGAACCAACGGTTATGCTGATGAAGTACCCGTGGAAAGCATCAAACAATGGGAAATGGACCTGGCTAAGTACTTCAACCAGTCTCACCCCGAAGTTTTGAAGGATATTGTTGAGAAGAAACAGATCTCAGCCGATAACGAAAGCAAATTACGCGCAGCTCTCGCCACTTTCAAAGTGACCTGGCAAGCCTAAACCAATGATGACCCAGGTATTGGAGTAAATTATGGCTTCTGCTCGCGAAATGCGGCTCCGAATCCGGAGCGTAAAAAATATTTCTCAGGTTACCCGTGCCTTACAAGCCGTAAGTGCGAGTAAAGTAAGAAAAGCGATCTCTGCCTTAATGGGAACTCGACCTTATGCTACCAAAGCGTGGCAAGTGCTTACGCACGTTGCCGGCCAACCGGGGCGTGATTCACTGCACCCCTTGCTAACTGGTAGAACCGATATCAAGAAGACGCTTGTGGTAGTGGTAAGCGGCGATAGGGGTTTGGCTGGTGCCTATAACACCAACCTGATTCGCTTCGTTCTCAAGAAGTTTGCCAACTACCCCACCCCCGTTAGCTTTATTGCAGTCGGTAAAAAAGGCCGCGACCTCTTAATGAGACGCCGTATGAATGTACTTGCTGATTTCAGCAACTTGCCCGCAGCCCCCAGCTTTATGGATGTTTCTGCCATTGGCCGCTTGGCTGTAAATGAATACTTACAGGGCCAGTTTGATGAAGTTTTCCTTGTTTACACTGATTTTGTGAACATGGTAAAGCAAGACCCCACCATCAAGAAATTGCTTCCTTTAGAAGTGGATGGCGGTTTAGACCACGTGATGTCTTACGATAAACACACTGGGCCTGTTGCCGCATACCAGTACGAGCCTGAAGAACGGGAAATTCTCGACGAGATCATCCCACGATTCACCGCTCTACAGGTATACCAAGCCATTCTTGAGTCTCTGGCTTCAGAACACGCGGCCAGAATGGTTGCAATGAGGAACGCTACCGATAATGCTATTGAATTGGTGTCTGGTCTGCAATTGCAATACAACAAAGTACGTCAACAATCAATCACGAGTGATATGCTCGACATCGCGGGTGGCGCTGAAGCGCTTGCCCAGGCAAAATAATCATGCTGGAGGCGAATAATGGCTAAAATTAACGGCCGAGTAGAACAGATTTTAGGTGGTGTGGTGGATGTTTCCTTCCCTGAAGGCGAACTTCCAGAAATTTTTGAAGCGATCAATGTTGCCCGCGAAGGCCAAGAGCCAATGGTTCTTGAAGTTCAAAAACACTTGGGCAAAAACTGGGTTCGTACTGTAGCAATGGATACAACCGATGGCTTACAGCGCGGCGCCGAAGCGGAAGCTACCGGAAGCCCAATTATGGTACCCGTAGGAATGTCGACCTTAGGTCGTATTTTCAACGTTCTTGGCAAGCCCGTTGACCAACAGGGTGATGTAGCCGCTGAGGCATACTATCCTATTCACCGCTCGGCTCCAAGCTTTGCTGAACAATCAACTAATGTCGAGATCTTTGAAACCGGTATCAAGGTCATTGACCTAATCGCCCCCTTCACTAAGGGTGGTAAAACCGGTATATTCGGTGGCGCCGGTGTAGGTAAAACCGTGGTCATCACTGAGCTCATCTCGTCCATCGCCCGCGTACACAAAGGCAACTCCGTGTTCGCCGGTGTAGGCGAGCGTACCCGCGAAGGCACATCGCTTTACCGCGAAATGATCGAATCTGGCGTTATGAAGGATACCGTTATGGTGTTCGGCCAGATGAACGAACCGGCTGGCGTACGTTTGCGCGTTGCCCTCTCTGCCCTTGCAATGGCGGAATACTTCCGTGATCAGGGCAAAGACGTTCTTCTCTTTATCGATAACATCTTCCGCTTCACAATGTCCGGTTCTGAGGTATCCGCCCTTCTCGGACGTATGCCATCCGCGGTAGGCTACCAGCCCACCTTGGCTACCGAAATGGGTGAACTGCAAGAACGTATTACCTCCACCCGCAGCGGTTCAATCACCTCCATGCAGGCCGTATACGTGCCCGCGGATGACTACTCCGATCCCGCCCCGGTAGCAACCTTTACCCATCTCGACGCGACCATCGCTCTCGAGCGAGCCATCTCTGAAAAAGGTATCTACCCTGCGGTAGATCCCCTTACTTCCACCAGCCGAATTCTTGACCCCAACATCGTGGGCCTCGAGCACTACAATACCGCCCGCGAAGTACAGCGCGTTCTTCAGCGCTACAAGGACCTTCAGGACATCATCGCCATTCTTGGTGTTGATGAACTCTCCGAAGACGACAAACAACTGGTATCTCGCGCGAGGAAGATCGAAAGATTCTTCAGCCAGCCATTTGTTACCGCCGAACAGTTCACCGGCATCAAAGGCGAATATGTTCCCCTCAAAGAGACCATCCGTTCCTTCCGCGAAATCTTGGATGGTAAATGCGATGATCTGCCCGAACAAGCCTTCATGATGGTTGGTACCATCGATGATGTGCGCACAAAAGCCGAAAAATTGGCCCAGGCTGCCTAATAAATTTATAACCACGGGGCAATGCGTGGGGTACCAACTTACCCACACATTGCCTTTATAGGACGATACTATGCCAATTCGATGCGAAATTGTTTCTCAAGATAGAATGGTCTACCAGGGTGATGCCGATATTGTGGTGCTCCCCGGTACTGATGGCGAGATGGGTATTTTGCCCCACCATGCCCCATTATTAACCACATTAAAATATGGCTATATCAAAGTTCGCACCAAAAATGAAGAACAGGTCTTTACCGTAGCTGGCGGTGTGGCTGAGATTCAGCCTACCATTGTAACGGTGCTGGCCGATGCCGCCGAGAACGTTGACGAAATCGATGCCGAACGTGCTGAAACCGCCAAAAGGCGAGCTTCTGATCAGTTAACAAAAGTCAAGGCGGATGATGTAGATACCTACCTTGCACTTGAATCTGCCCTGCGCCGCAGCAACCTGCGCATTGAAGCTGTCAAAAAATATCACTCTAATAAGAGAAGTATCTACAGGGAAGAGTAAACTGCTGATATGGCAGGATTCACAAAAAATCTTGGAATAGACATGGGAACCATCTACACACGAATCGTAGAAGGTTCTCAAGTTTTAATAGAAGAACCAACCGTTGTGGCAATTGATGTTCAGGATCAGAAGATCGTTGAGATCGGTGCGAACGCCAAAAATATGGAAGGCCGAGTACCCGATTCGATCGAGGTGATTCATCCCCTTCAGAACAGCGTTATTGCTGATTACGAAATTACCGAAAGCTTATTGCGCGTACTATTACAGCGCGTTAGCGGCCCTATCCGCATTTTCCGTCCCAATGCCATGATCTCGGTTCCCTACGGCGTTACCAGCGTTGAAATGCGCGCGGTGCATGAAGCCGTTCTGCAAGCCGGCGCTCGCGAGGCTTACCTCGTACAGCAACCACTTGCAGCGGCCTTAGGCGTAGATCTACCGATCAACTCCCCATCCGGGAATATGGTCATTTGCTTGGGCGGTGGCAGCACACAATGCGCTGTGCTGGCGATGTATGGCATCGTAACGGCCGAAACCATGCGCTCCGGCGGTATGGGCTTAGATGAAGCTATCATTACCTATGTACGCCGAAAATATGGCATTATTCTGTCTAACGTAACCGCCGAACTGCTCAAAATTAAGATCGGCGCAGCCATTCCCCAGGATGTTGACCAGAGCATGGAAGTTCAAGGGCAAGATCAGGTTAGCGGTTTACCCAAACCCATCACCATCTCCACTTACGAGATCGTGGAAGCGCTGCAAGAACCGTTGCGCCAGATCGTTGAGATCTGCCGACGGGTTTTAGAAAAAACTCCCCCCGAACTGGTCTCTGATATTATCGATCGTGGAATGGCACTCACCGGTGGCGGCGCGTTATTACGCGGTACCGATAAGCTGCTTACCCGCTCTCTGGGTATCCCCGCCTATATGGTTGATAATCCACTTAGCTGCGTGGCCGAAGGCACCGCCAAAGCGCTATCGATGTACCCGATCCTCAAACGAAATTTACCGAGAATATAAATAAAAATAGCCGCTCAATAATTAGCGGCTATTTTTATGTCACAAAATACTGCTTACCCTTTGGCTGCAGAGATATTCACCAACCAAGTAATTCCAAACTTATCTACTAACATACCGAACGTATCACCCCAATTCGCCATCACCAAAGGCTGCGTTATTGTGCCGCCCACTGAGAGGCCATTGAAATAACCAGTCAATTCCACTTCGTTATCGCCGCTAAGGGTTAGGGTAATGTTGTTTCCAGCAACGATCTCCATTCGATCTGGCGTATCTGATGCCATGAAAGTGATCCCATTTGCCGCTTCCAATTGTGAGTGCATGATCAAGTCCTCATCACCCGCTTCTTGAGGAACGTTGAAATCCTTGAAAGTTCCAATGGTTAGTTCACCGCCGAAGACCGATTTATAAAATTCCATCGCTTCGCGGGTATTTCTCTTGAAATTTATATATGGGGATAGTATAGATTTCATCTGATTTTTTTCAAACCTTTCTAATTGGATAATATTTATCCAATTCTATCACACGAACTAAACGTTAAATAAAACACGAGCTTTTCAGCTCGCGTCTTCGTTTTGGTTCAGATAGTAGGCCATTCGCTGCAAACCGATGACTGGGTCAATATATTGCACTTTTACATCCGATGGTACCGACAGATGGACTGGCGCGTAGTTAAGAATGGCTTTGATGCCGATCTCGACCAATTTATTGGTGATCACCTGGGCTGCCTTTGCTGGAACACACAGCATGACCATTTTCCTGGATACGTTATCAATGGTAGGAATGTAAGTGACGTCTTTAATTATATAATCGCCTACCTTATTACCTATCTTATTAGGATCATTGTCAAAACAATCGCTGATTCGAAAACCTCGGTCACGAAACCCATTGTAGCGAACCAAGGCATGGCCCATATCGCCCATCCCAATCACCATTACATCCCAAATACTACCGACTTGCAAAATTGTCTGTAGGTGGTCAATAAGAGCTTCAACATTATAGCCAGTGCCTTGCTTGCCAAACTCACCAAATTGAGAAAGATCCTTGCGGATTTGGGCTGCGGAAATATTTACTTTGCCACCTAACTCAAGCGATGATGTGTTTTGCACACCTTCTAAATGAAGAAACTGCAACGCACGCAGGTAAACCGGTAATCGGCTAACAATCACATCAGGAACGACTTTTTTTAGCATCCAACCTCCGCAATTATTACTAATCAATAAATAATTTCTATTGTGAAATAATACACAATATTATAACAAATCACAAAAAAAATTGTGTAACAATTTATCCAATCACTTATTTATGGGTTTGAATCCACATAGATGATGTAATCTACCAACCGCACATCTCCGGCAGATCCATCCGCTTCCAATTTTATCGTGTATTTCTTGCCGCCTAATACCTTAAGCGCGAATCCGTAATTTCCACATTTCAAACCCAGAGGGCTTGGCGCTGCCCCATCGGCGTAAAGGGTGGAGGTAATTGCCCCATTGCCGGTGCAATCAAGCCGCAGATAAACATAAGTCGATTGGTTGGTAGGGTCATAAGGCGAAAAGGTGAACCAATCAGCCGCGTCACCATTGGGAGAAGAAACCTGGCTGGTAAACTGAAAATTTTTGGATGAAGTCGGTGAAAAAACCACATTGACGGACGGTTTTTCCATCGAATCTGAGTCCGCAACTGCTGGAGCATATCCAGGGGCATTGGAAGGCGTTGGACCAATCGCCGGCGGGGGTTGTGTTGCCGGAATGGTTGTAGGTAAAGTAGAGGTTTGTCCATTGATTAAGACGCCCTGGTTGTTGAAATACGGCAAATTGATCAGATTCGCGCCTTCAAGATAGGCAGCTGCCACCCATCCTACACCATTGACCCCTTTTTCAAATTTAATTTGCACCCAAACATTTGTCTCGTTGCGGCCAGTAAGAGTTACGATTGTGCCAGCGGCGATTGTGCCCAATTCTGAGTAAATTTGCCCGGGACCACTTCGCACGAACATCTCGTTTTTGATGGTTGCTGTAGATGGCGGCGCAACCACGCCCGGTTGCCCAACCCCATGTACTGCCGAAGTTGGCACGATCGGCAATACAACTTTAAATGTAGAGATTAGGTCCTTGCTGATGTTGACGAACTGCACACTCACCCACCCGATAACGCTGGGATCTTGAGGTACCTGAACAGCGAGCCAGCCACCGTCTTCGCTTTTGCCAACCACGATCAGTTCCACCCCGAGGTTTACGATCTGCCTTACCTCGGAGCTTTGCTCGGGCAGGGAGCGGATATTAACCTGAGCATTAACAGTAACACTAACAGGCGCGTAGGTAGGCGTTATGGTAGGCGGAGCAACTGTGATTGTTGCCGGAGTGGTCGCTGTTGGGGCTAGGGTAGGTGTCGAAAAAGCCACCTCAAGCGTTGGGGTGGAAAAAACTTCAGTAGCTTGTCCGCCGCAACCACTCACAAGCAGTGCGACAAAAATGGTCAATAAAGAGAGGCGTATTTGCAATTTAATTATCCGAGTTTCTTTCGGTATACACGATGGTTCTTATACTCAACACCATTCAAGTTCTTCAAGTCTGCCCGCATCTGTTCAGTGGTTTCGGCTACTTGGGTCATTTCTATATGTTCAAATTGGTTAAATCCGAGCAAGGTTTTACCCATTTCATTGTACATAATCGCGTTGCCACCATGGCCCTGATACTCGGGAAGAATACCGATCCCGTTAACAGACACTGTCTTGGTGCGTTTCATATCTAGCAACATATCGATCAATCCAAATGGGAATAGCTTGCCTTTGGCGCGTTGCATAGCGGCGGAAACATCATAGAAAGCGAACAAAAAGCCAACCACTTCTTCCCCGTGAGTGATGATCTTGATCAGGCGATGATCTGCGACGGTCATAATGTTCTCAACAACAAAATCGATCTCGCGCTCCGTAAACGGGAAATATTCCCAATTGTTTACGAAAGATTTGTTATAGGCAACACCAATTCGCGGTGCCCATTCGATCAGCTCTTTTTTGTTCTTAAATACCTTTACTTTTAACCCACCACGTTCCAAAGCTCGCTCCGCAATTCGGGCTACACGCTCTGGAATTCGAAATTGATCAGCGGGCAGGTAACAGGATACAAAATCAACTTCCTTGACATAACCCTGTGCTTCTACCAGAGGATGGTAGTAGGAATGATTGTAGTTCAACATATTCATTGTCTGGCGATGCTCGTACCCCATGATCAGTACGCCATAGCCATCCAATGGCCCCATTCCCTTCGGGCCTATGATAGCGTTCAATCCGCGGGCTCTCGCCCATTCTTCTACCTTTGCGAAAAGAGCATTGGCTACTTCAATATCATCCTCAGCATCGAAAAAGTAAAAATCGGCTTCTTTTGTTTGGTGATACTTATTAAAAGGTTTGTTTTCAATAGCGGCAATTCGTCCCACATCCACACCATCGCGGGTGGCAATAAAACATTCAACATCTGAGTGCTCATAGAAGGGATGTTTTTGGGGATTGAGCTGTGCGTAGGAATCAACTTCGAGCGGGGGAACCCATTGTTTGTTGTCTTTATATAATTTGAATGGAAACTTAATAAATCGATCAACCTGCTTCTTGTTCTTCGGGTCTACCAGTTCGATCTTGATCATAACGGCTCCTCATTCCTTTGAATGAATAATTTTACCCTTGTTTGGCTGGGGGAAGAAAGGAAAATTATTAATAGAAACAAGATAATAAATAAAAAAAGCCGATTCGCGCAATTTACTGCGCAACCTCGGCATTTTTCAGAGATTCTAAGTGATTCTATTCGACGATGTATTCAACATCTACAGACATACCCGAGAGTACGCCGGCAGGTAATTCATCAAATGATACACGTGTGCGGTAAACCACATCGCCACCAAGCAGATCGGCCACCGGTGAAATACTTATAACCGTTCCGAGAACATTCGTGCCGAGGGCTTTGATGATGACATTGACCTTTTGGCCAACCGCGACTTGGCTAATATCCTTCTCGCTCAAATCTGTTGTTTCAACATACAATTTTTCAGGATTGCTGACGATGAACAAGATCTGGCCAGGGGATACGATCTCACCCACATGGGCAACGGCTTTTGCAACGACACCATCAAATGGGCTTATGATCTTGTGATTGTCTAGCTGATCCTTTAAAGAAGCTACTTGAATACGGGCATTTCGAAGCTGATTTAATTTGGTGCCAGTCGCTTCGGCGGGAACACTTTCACCGTTCAATTCAGCGAGGTACCATTTGGCTTCCTGCTCCGCGGTTATGGCTTTGTCATAATCAGCTTGGATGATCATAGCATCAGCGCCAGTGGGGTTGGTGGTATACCAGTTCATCTTGGCAACCAAGGCATCCAAAGCGATTTGGGCATTCGTCAGATCCAATAAAGCGCCGGCACGCTTCTCATCGCCGGGTTCTAAGCGTGAAACTTGCTTCCAGCGATTGTGGGCGTAGGTCACCGCTTTTTCTGCCAAGTCTATATTGGCTTGGGTATTATCGATGCGAACATCATTTGCCCTTGGATAATTCAATGATTCGAGATCATCCGTAGTATCTTCAACTAATTTTGTTGCCTGCGCGAGATCCGATTCTGCCAAGGCTTTTGCCCCAGGAGAAGTTAGTTCAGCAAGGTTGGTCTCCGCTTTTTGAAGTTCAAAAACCAGAGAATTTCCATCGAGTTCCGCCAGGATCTGTCCTTCTTTAACTTGGTCGCCTTCTTGAACATTTACATTGGTTAGCAAACCGCTCAGAATAAAACCGAGGTTAGCCTTGTTTTCGGCAACCACAAAACCAGAAGCAACAACAGATCCACCGCTTGAAGTGCTTCCATTAGCAGGGGCATCTAACGCTACTGTGGGTAAGGCAGTTGGAGTTGCCTTAGCCGAGCAGGAGATCAGCATCATCGATGCGATAACAATAATAAAAATTATTTTCTTTTTCAAAATACTCCTCCAAATATCTGATTTAAGGTTGGTCTGATACGATCAGTCCATCCTGTAACGTAACAATTCTTTTGGAAAATTTTATCACCCGTTGGTCGTGCGTTGCAAATACAAAGGTGACTCCTGTTTCCTGATTCAGGCGGGTCATTAATTCCATGATTGCTTCACCGTTCTTGCTATCCAAATTAGCGGTGGGTTCATCCGCCAAGATCATACTTGGCTTGGTGGCTAGTGCGCGGGCAATTGCCACGCGCTGCTGCTCGCCACCACTCATCTGATCTGGCCGATTTTTCTCTCTATGTGATAGTCCAACTGATTCAAGCAGTGCCAGCACTCGTTCATGGCGCTCGCTGACATCAACACCGGTTAGCAACAAGGGCATTTCAATGTTCTCGTATGCGTTCAGTGTGGGAATAAGGGCAAAAAATTGAAAAACATAACCAATTGTCCCGCGACGGATATCGGCCCTCTGGCTCCGGCTTAATTTGCTAACATCAGTGCCGTTTATTATAACGCTTCCTGAGGTTGGCTGGTCTAAACAACCTATCAGCTGCAACAAGGTGGTTTTTCCGCTACCGCTAGGACCAACCAATGCTGTAAATTCACCCTGCTGTATCTCCAAATTGATGCCCCGTAAAGCTTGGGTTTCAATTTTACCAGTTAAAAAGGAACGTGTTACATCAATTATCTTCGCTACAGTCATAATATTCTCCTTGCTTTCCTTTACAAACTACTATGAAGGGCTTCAACAGGCTCCATACGAGCCGCCACAAATGCTGGGTAAATACTAGCCAACATGGTGATGACTAGACTATAAATGCTAATTTCGACAATATTAACAAAATTGATCTGAGGGTAGATAGTGTTTGGCATTAAGACATCGGTTAAACCAAAATCGCCAAAGGTAAACCCAACCATACCAAAGAGCTGATTAACCAAAATACCCAGAACGATTCCAATGAAGGTACCCGCAACGGCTAGGTAACCAGCTTCTAACATGAAGAGCGCTAATATACGGCGGGCTTTCATGCCAATCGAGGTGAGAACCCCAATTTCGCGGGTTCGTTCGAACACTGCCATCAGTTGTGTGTTCGTAATAACACTAGCGGTTATTGAAAGTACAATGATGTAGAAAATCATAAAATACTGCCCCGCCATTTCTTCCATAACCATCATAAACTCGTTCATCTCGCTCCAACCAAGAATCTGGTAACCACCACCCTGAATGGACGCGATAACGGCATCAGTATCATTTCTATCTTTAAGGAGAACAAAGATGAGGGATGCATGATTCTCGGCCTTGCCCATTGCCTGGGCTTTGGCAAGAGGCATGATGATGGTAGATTTATCGAAACCGATCACATTAGTAGTATAAATTCCCCTCACTTCAAAATTCTGCTCAGCTACATCGCCATTGCTGGTATTAACTGATAGTTGTATGGTATCGCCCACATTTAACTTCAATCGCTCAGCCAAGGGTCTGCCCATCAAAATGGCATTTTTGTCATCAGGGGTGATGTTGGTGCCAGCAACGATCCCTGACGAGTACGGCTCACTTGCCGGAGATGATGGATCAAGACCGTAAATGCGCACCCCGGCGGTTTGTTCTTGAACCGCAAGGATACCGCTAAGATACAACCTTGGAGTCGCTGCTAAAACCGGTGATAGAGAGGCAATTTGTTGGGCTTTTGTGTAAGGATCTTCGATCAGATCTTCCCACTTCAAGCTGGTTTTGTTCTCATTGTAATTTTGTGCTCTCACCTGCAGGTGGCCGCTCTGTAGACGAATAGTTGTTTCTTGGGTGCTATTCATCTCTCCATTCAAAAAACCAACCATCAATAATAACAACATCACCCCCACCGATAGCGCGACCGCGGAAAGGATCGAACGGCGTTTATTCCTGCCTATATTACGAAAAGCCATTGAAAAAAGAATATTCATTTTATGTGCCTCATACGTAATGCAAGCTTTCCGCAGGTTCATTTCGCGAGGCTTCGTATGCCGGGAAATAAGCGGATAGGATGCAGATCACGGTAACGGTTAAGGTTCGTAAAGGCAGTTTTTCCACCCCCCAGGTTGGGTAGATCTTATCTGTGATGAGCGCCATGTAGCTTGCTACATCACCATAACTGCTAAAATCCAGCCCCACCAACATCAAGCTACCATTGATCGCCAAGCCAAGCACAACCCCAGCGACCAATCCAACGAAACCGATCATCGTACCTTCGATCAAAAACATCTGGCTGATCTGCCTTGGGGTAAAACCCAAGGCGCTTAGTACACCGATCTCGCGGGTACGCTCATACACTGACATCAACAACAAATTCAAAATGCCAACTCCAGCAATCAGTAACAATACACCACTAAAGATGGTCATCACGCCATTCTTACCATTGATGGCATATCGCAATTCAGGGAAATTGGTCTCGTACGATTCCACTTCAAAACCCGGATTACTGGCATTGAGTGCTTTAATTACGGAAGTCTCTTGCCCAATTTTTTGCAAATAGATTGCGATCTCAGTGGAAGAACCCGTGAGACCATAGAGATCTTGCGCTTCGCTAAGCGACATATAAAGGCTCTGTTTCTCAAGATCTGCCATACCCAAGTCGTATATTCCAATAACGGTCATAGTGCGTGTGCGCATCTGCTGATGCGTGCTTTGACCGGATAAGCTGATTCGGTCGCCAATTGTTACGCCCATTTCGTCGGCAAGACCTTTGCCGATGTATACAACATCTCCATCGTCCGAGGTGAGGTAGCGACCTTCACTAAGGTATTGGCTAGCTAGATTCACTTTTGCCTCGGCTTCAGGTTCAAAACCGATGATGGTGAGCGGAAAAGCCCCCTCACGAGTAATTGCAAGCCCTCCAGTACGAATGCGCCGACCAGCCCCAACTACTTGCGGTAACAAAAGAGCGTTTGCAACCACATCACCTTCATTTTGCAATCCAATGATAGGCAATTGTTCGGCTTTCGCTCTGTATCCCGGAGCGTGAACCTGAACATTCCCACCCAACACCTTAATGGCATTGCCATACACAGATTGTGTAAAGCCTGCCATCAACCCATCATAGAACATCATCAATCCAATACCTAACGCCATGGCAATCACAACAATGAATGTTCGCCTTTTTTGGCGCAAGATATTTCGCCAGGAGATCTTCATCAACAACATCATCCAACACCTCCAATATGAAAAAAATCTTCCCCACTAATAATTCTACACAAGAAATGTGTGCAAAATATATAATTTGGTAAAATCGATTGGGAATAGACAGTTGCCAAGGAGTACAAAATGAAAAGCTATCGTAAAGAATTATGGTTCAACGTTAAGGCTCGCCGTGGCTTTGTAAACATCACCGAAGAGGTAGAAACCTGCCTGCGCGAAAGCGGAATCAAAGAAGGGTTATGCCTCGTCAACGCCATGCATATTACCGCATCCGTGTTCATCAATGATGATGAAAGGGGATTGCATCATGATTACGATACCTGGTTAGAAGCACTCGCACCCCACGAACCGCTCGGTCATTACCATCACAACCGCACCGGCGAAGACAATGCAGACGCCCACCTAAAACGACAAGTGATGGGACGCGAAGTAGTCGTGGCAATAAGCAATGGTCATCTCGATTTTGGCCCTTGGGAGCAGATCTTTTACGGAGAATTCGATGGTTTCCGCCAAAAACGCGCTTTGGTGAAGATCATAGGAGAGTGAAATCAGCTGCACTTTTATTGGAGGGGAAGGTAAAGCCGGAATAAAAGGAGTACTCCCTAAAAAAACAGATCTAACGGGTGAAATTTCATTTGCAAACATAATAACAGGTCACTTAAATAATCAAGTGACCTATTTTTTGAATTTTTTCGCATTTAGGTTTTAGAAACTGAAAAGGCTCCAATACCCCCAAACAACAAAAGCTGAGAGAGCTAATAACACCACATTCATACCAACGGCACTGTATTCCTTACGGGGTAAATGTACGGTAACAATGGCCAGAATTTGGATGATGAAAAATCCGATAGCGGCTACCGGAGTGAGCCAGGAGAGGATTCCTGTTAAGATGGGCAGGATCATCCCCAATCCGCCGAGTAATTCTGAGATACCAATAAAACGGATAAAGGCGGTAGAACTGTCCTTTGCCCAGGGCATCATTCCACGAACTTTTTCTACCGAAAAGGTCTTCATCGTACCAGCCATCCCAAACATGCCGGCTAATAATACTTGAACGATCCACAACGCGATGGTCATAATTTCTCCTTAATCATTGAATAGATATTAAAACATATGTTCTTTATTAAACATGTGTTGTTTATATCCAAAATCCCAAGGCGCGTCAACCGACAAATTGACAGAATGTTGGATAAACCACGTTTCTATCAATTTGTTTGGTATCACACGATAATTAGTTGGGGCTTTTAACCAAAGAAATCTGGCTGTTTGGTAAGCGGCCAGATTTAAATAACCAAATATTAAAAAAAACTACTTTAGTCTTTTGCCAGCCCAAAAACCGATGGCGCTGATGAGGACCGTTACTGTGGTTCCCCAAACCATATCAACAACGGTGACGATGAGGGGCCAATCTTTAACGGTGGCGAGGTTGGTAAGGTCGTAGGTGGCATAAGTCACCGCGCCAAAGAGGGCGGCGTGCAACAGTGTGCTCCTAAGGGAATCAGCTTTGAGACCAGGCAACAAAATGAATACTTCGACACCGACCAAGAAAAGTAAATAGAACAAAATTGCCGCCCACCAAATTGGGTTAGGGCTAAGCAGCCAACCGATTTGGCTTTGATAAAAAGGCTGCGCCACCACGCCTAGCCACACCATATCGATGGCGAAAAAGGCAAGAAGGGTTGCGATGTAAAGCTTTATGTTATAGGTCATATTTTTCTCCTGAAAATTATTGTTTTGTTCCTCGATAGGGGTCATTTCGCTCTATGGTACCGGTCGTGCTTGTCTGAAATGGCCAAATTTGGCTGTTGGTAGACGGAACAAATTCGATATTTACCGATTTCCGATCCATTCGCCATTGTTTGGCCGAAAAACGGTTTCGCAAGAAAACTAAAAACAGGATAGGTTAAAGTATAACTCTTATGAATTACCCGGTTTGGCTGATTTCCAGCAATGCCTGCCGTAATTTTTCCACTTCACCCATTGTGTTGTAGTGCACCGCGCCAACACGTACCATGCCGCCACTTTCTTCAACGCCAAGCCGCTCGGTCGCGTTAATAGCGTAATAATTGCCATCCCATACATTGATGTCTCGTTTACCGAGCTCTTCCGCAACGATCTGCGGTGAGATTCCTTGCAAGCGGAAAGCGAATGTGGCAACACGCTGATCGAACTTGGAGGGATCGCTTTGGCCATAAAGCCGCATACCGGGAATGGATTGTAAGGCGATAAGAAGCGCCTTATTCAATTCCATTTCGTAGGCGTGAATGGCAGCCAGCCCTTTTCGAAGGTCCAGTCGGCGACCGCTGAAGCCTTTGGTGAGGAAAGTTTGTTCATACTCCTGTCCAAACTGCTGCCCTACCCATTGAAAGTACTCAACTGCACCAAGCACGCCGGCAATGCCCTCGTGATTCTGCGTGCCAGTTTCCCACTTGGAAGGCAGCTCGTTAGAAGCTGGCCTTACTTTGTACGGATATAACCGTTGAAGGTGTTCCTTTTTGCCATACAGAATGCCCATATGCGGCCCAAAGTATTTATAGGCAGAAGAGACAAGATAATCGCAATCCAGCTCTTGTACATCAATAGCACCATGCGCGGCATACTGCACGGCATCCACAAAAACTGTTGCGCCGGCTTTGTGAGCCTTCTGAATGATCTGACCCACCGGATTAATAGTGCCCAAGGCATTCGAGGCATACCCAACCGCCAGAAATTTTGGTTTTCGGTGGAGAGCCTTTTCCAGGCTATCCAACGAGAGGACCCCATCTTCCACATCAAAATCAACCCAATTTACTTTAACCCCTCGATCCTGCGCGGCTAGGATCCACGGTGTTACGTTGGCGTCATGATCCAACCGGGTTACGACGATCTCATCGCCAGCGTTCCACTCTCGCGAGATAGATCGGCTTAGGTGTAGGGTGAGGGTGGTCATATTCGCGCCAAAGATGATCTCTTCCGTAGAGGAAGCATTATATAGATCAGCCATGGCCTGGTGGGCTTCCTCAAGAACCGCATCCGAACGAACGCTTGTGGCAAAAAGCCCTCCATGGTTGGCGTTGCTATTGACCAAATAATCGCTGATGCGATCGAGGCATTGGCGAGCCACTTGTGTGCCGCCGGGGTTATCAAAGAACACCTCTTCGCGGGCAAGAGCGGGGAATTGCTGGCGTATTCGGGTTAGGTCAAGGGTCATTGCGTGGCTCCTGATATTGGATTTATGCTTAAGATTATTTTAAAAATTCTAACACAGCAAGGGGAACTAGATATCTTTCCTTCCCTTCGAATTGCAAGATCAAACCTTGAACGATAGCCATCAAGTCTATGGCAAACACCTGAACATCATTTTTAGGAAACTTCTCCTCCGGAATCCTTCAATCACACAATTCGAATTCCAGGTTTAGCGCTAACCCTTCTGGCATCAATTTTGTTTGACATCTAGGCTGATTGCAAAGCATATTCAAACGATTCCTTTCTGAGGATTACCCATGGTAGTTTGGTAACAAAACCGAACATAGTTAAACCAGTCAATATTGGTGACGTGTTCGTACACTACCATTTATAGATTTTTTGTTAAAGTTTCTCTTCAAACCATTGGTCAGAAAATAAATCGGACTACAATTAAATCTGAATAATTCACAAAAAAGGGCGTTCTTTGGAGAAAGACCTTTTTACAAGTGTTGAATTAAAGGAGAAAAATATGAAACAAAATAATTTTTTGATGGTTGGCGGCGTACTTCTGCTTAGCCTAGCATTGTTATTTACCAGCGTATTACCCGCCCGAGCCGCCGAGATCGACGACGATGGTTTGGTTGCCGCCGGTGAAACGATCGATGACGACCTAATGACAGGCGCAGATATGGTGATCATAGATGGTACGGTAAACGGTAATTTACTGGCAGGTGGCCAAACCGTAACCATTAACGGTACTGTCAAAGGCGACGCACTGATCGCGGCTAACACGATCGTGATCGGTGAGAATGCTGTAATTGAAGGAAATATTTTCGCCGCATCCTCCACCATCGAGATCGCTGGCATGGTTAGCGGTGGTGTGTTTGGCGCAAGCGCCGCCCTCACCGTACAAGCACCAGCAACGATTGATGGCAATATCTACTATGCCGGCTACTCCGTTGAAATGGAAAAAAATACCACCCTCAACAAAGACCTGTTCACAGCAGTTTATCAGGCAATGCTCAATGGCAAAGTGAAGCGTGATGTGCGTTTTGCCGGTGCCGCAATGGAACTTGGTGGAACGGTTGGCCGAAATGTTGAGATCGATATGGGCACCAGTTCAACTGACGAGAAGGACCCATCAACTTCAATGAAAGGAATGCCCTTTATGCAACAACCGGGTGTTCCCGCAGCAATTCCTTCCGGTCTCCGTGTTTCAAAAGATGCCGTGATCGGCGGTAAGCTTAGTTACACTTAGTCCATCGATCAGAGCGCGGGCATTAAAGCCCAACCTGCACAAGGAATCGTATTCAGCACTCCAGTTCCAGGAGAAGGAACCTCTAATGGTAAAGGCACGACTCCTAGGGAAAAAGATAGCTTTCTAGCAAAATTCCTAACCTGGCTATGGGAATCGATGCGGAATTTTATTACTCTACTCTTGCTCGGGTTGGCGGTAGCTTGGAAACTTGCGTGCTGCTTTGGAAAGCCGGTTGAGCAATTACGCAGCAAACCAATGCCAAGCGCTGGCAATGGCTTTGTAGCCATTTTATTAGGTTACATCGGCGCCTTTTTCATTGGTATTGCCATTTTGCTAGTTGGAATCCTCATCAGTATCTTCACCTTGGGCGGCCTTAGCCGTATTGTGTTCGGTCTAGGATTCTCTTCGCTAGCGCTTGCTTTTACGGTATTCACCCTTCTGGTAAACTTTGGCTCCAAATTGGTCGTTGCTGGTTTAGTAGGCGATTGGGTGATGAAAAAGGTATCCCCCGAGGGAAACAACAATCTTTATGTGAGCCTTTCGGTAGGTGTTGTCCTCTATAGCTTAGTAGCCTCCCTGCCCTTCATCGGTTGGATCTTCGCTTTCGCAGCTACATTAATCGGTCTTGGCGCTATTTGGTTAGCCTACATTGCCTGGCGAGAAGCCAACAAAGCTCAGGTTCAGGTCGTTTAACACTTCGAGGTTATAATTTTTGCGAATAAAAAGAGCAGATCGGTTTTTCATTCGATCTGCTCTTTCTTTTTTAACAATGAGGCAGTTTATTAACGGTTAATAAATTCTTCAGCTTTTTTCACAAGACTTTTGCTGCCAATAAAAACCGGTGTTCGCTGATGAAGTTTGTGTGGGCAAATATCCAAAATAGAACCGTGGCCATCGCTGGCATAACCACCGGCTTGTTCCGCTAGAAATGCCATTGGTGCGGCTTCGTATAATACGCGGATCTTGCCGTCTGGGTACTTGTTTTCAGAAGGGTAGCCATAAACACCGCCATAGAGCAAATTCCGATGGAAATCGCCTACAAAACTACCGATGTAGCGTTGTGATAGTTTGGGGTCATCGGTCGTATCGAGCCAATCAGCATATTCCTTCACCTTTGGATCCCAATTACGGTATGCTCCGTAGTTGAAGCTGTAATAAGCGGGAACTTCCGGAAAGCGCATATTCTCATGGGTGAGGAAAAATTCCCCTACCTCAGGGTCGAGCGTGAAGCCATGGACGCCCTTGCCAGTGCTGTAAACAAAAATAGTACTCGTTCCATAAATGATGTAGCCAGCAGCCACCAACTGATTGCCCGGTCGAAGAACATCGGCTTCGGTCATAATGGTCTTCGGATCATCCTGACGATAGATGCCGAAGATGGTGCCAATGGTCACATTGGTATCAATGTTGCTGCTGCCGTCTAATGGGTCGTACACCATAAAGTAGTGTCCGCGGCCATACTTAGGCGGTATCTGGATAATGCCTTCTCGCTCCTCAGAAACCATTGCGCAAAGCCGGCCGGTATGATCATTCATCTTTACAAAGATCTCATCGGCATAGACATCCAACTTACGCTGCTGCTCCCCTTGGATATTGGTAGTCTCTTCGTAGCCTTGCACACCAAGAAATGCGGCGCGCTTCGCCTGAACGGCAATTAATTTAGCGGAGAGAGCGATATCATAAAAGAGGGTAGTAAGGTCGCCTTTGGCGTAATGGGGTTGTTGGCTTAGCACAAATCGTTCAATTGTGGTCATTGGTTTCATAATCGCGATTCTCTCCGTTTTGACAATTGGGTTAATGGTATTATGACGCAAAACCTTTATAATTC
>CAZSLN010000016.1:0-16562 GCA_964607645.1 uncultured Anaerolinea sp. | reverse complement strand
AATAGTACTATTAAAACACACTTTCCAATGAGGTCAAAATGTCTCTTCATCCTCGCGCCGGTACCCCGGTAACCCAACAAGACCTAACCAACATCCCCGCGTTAATTTCGGAATATTATCTGAACCATCCTGACCCCGCGGAAGCCAACCAACAGATTGCCTTTGGAACCTCCGGGCATCGCGGTACCTCAGGGAAAAGTTCATTTAATGAAGATCACATTTTGGCTGTGACGCAGGCGTTATGCGAGTATCGAAAGTCAATGCGGATCAGCGGTCCTTTGTTTATCGGTAAAGATACACACGCCCTTTCAGAGCCTGCTCAATGCAGCGCAGTGGAAGTGTTCGCCGGCAACGGAGTGGAGATCCACCTCTCGGCTGGCCAAGAATACACCCCCACACCGGTGATCAGCCATGCAATTTTAGCTCATAACCGTAACCGTAGCAGTTCGCTAGCGGATGGTGTGGTCATTACTCCATCGCACAACCCGCCCTTGGATGGCGGTTTCAAATACAACCCACCTAGTGGCGGCCCTGCCGGCCCTGAAATTACCAATATCATCCAAAAACGTGCCAACCAGATCCTCGCGGATGGTCTTAAGGACGTTAAACGAATCCCCTACTCCAAGGCCTTGAAGGCGAGCACCACCCTTTTCACTGACCTCTCCATCGCCTACATCAATGACCTTAACAACATCATCGATATGACCGCCATATCAACCCGTGGACTACTCATTGGCATCGATCCACTGGGTGGCGCGGCGGCTGGCTATTGGGCGATCATCGCTGAAAAATACAAACTAAACCTAACCGTGGTCAATGACCATATCGACCCGACCTTTTCCTTTATGTGCCTTGATCACGACGGCAAGGTGCGCATGGATTGCAGTTCTCCATATGCTATGGCCGGCCTGATCAAATTGAAAGATGACTTTGACATTGCCTGCGGTAACGACCCCGACACCGATCGTCACGGTATCGTCACGCGCAGCGTTGGCCTCATGAACCCGAATCACTATTTAGCGGTTGCCATTCAATATTTATTTCAAAACCGTGGAAACTGGAAGCCCAGCACAAAGATCGGCAAGACCCTTGTATCCAGCTCCATGATCGACCGTGTAGCAACCTCCTTGGGCAAGGAGCTGGCCGAGGTGCCGGTTGGTTTCAAGTGGTTTGTTGAAGGCCTACTTAGCGGCGATCTTGGCTTTGGTGGAGAGGAAAGCGCGGGTGCATCCTTCCTGCGCAAAAATGGTACGGTTTGGACCACCGACAAGGACGGTATACTTCTCAACCTGCTGGCCGCCGAGATCACCTGCATCACTGGAAAAGACCCCGGCGAACATTATCAGGCTTTAGAAGCTCAATTTGGCAGCCCCAGCTACAAAAGAATCGATGCGGTGGCTAACAATGAACAAAAAAAAGTTCTAAGTAACCTCGACCCAACCTTGGTTAAGGCAACCAGCTTGGCAGGCGAGCCAATCTTGCAGCGGCTTACCACCGCACCAAGCAACAATGCCCCCATTGGTGGGCTAAAAGTAGTTACCGAAAACGGCTGGTTTGCCGCCCGCCCTAGCGGTACCGAAGAGATCTATAAGATCTACGCCGAGAGCTTTAGGGGTGATTCCCATTTAGAACAGATCATCAACGAAGCCCAGCAAATTGTGGGTGACGCATTTGAGGAAGCCGGCATTTAGCTCAAGCACATTATCGAGTGTTTTCCGTTCCCTCTTTTTCGGGCAACATTGAGTTGGATTTGGAGAAGAGCGTACCTTTGTTGAAAACGATCCCTATGCTGGCTAGTTAATATGGGCCTACCGGATGGAATTCAAGAATCCACCATTCCACAGTAAACCATGGGCGATCGTCCTACCAGCTCAATTGAAAATCAAGGCAGAAATGTAAAATAACCTCTTTTGCGGGGGAGAATGGATGTTGCTCTACCATTTTTCGAATTGCCGCAGAGGGTGCAATTCTCAATCATCCTAAAGACTTAACCATCACGTGATCTCGAGAAAACCCCAGCCAATTACTTGAAATTGGATAGGAATGCGTTTGAACGACCACAAAACCAGCTCGTTCATACAACTGACGAGCGCCAAGGTTGGTGTCTACAACTTCCAAACGCACCGAGGTATAACCTTCCCTGCTGGCCTTATCGAAAACAGAATTTAATAGAAGAGACCCAATTCCTTTTCCACGTTCTTGGGCATCCACTGCTATAGCGGCGATACGCAGGTGTCCGGGAGGACAGTTTGCCCCTGCGCCAAACAAGTTGAGTACACCCCAAGAAAACATACCGCGCGCCAAACCAAGCTCTCTTAGGCTATCTGGCAGGGTTACCCGCGAAAAAATGCCAGCCTGATTGTGCAAGCCCGCCAATCCACATAACCTCCCATCCACGATGACGCCGATAGCTAGATTTAGGTTTAAGCCAGCAGTCAGTACTCGCGACGTTTTCAGCGGTTGCCCTACTAGTGGTTGGAGTTTGCGCTGAAAAGCATCGTAATAAATTTTTCCGGCTTGATCACGTAGGTTTTCAGGGATAACCTGAAGAATTTCGATCATTTCACCCCTTCACAAAAAGTAGATGTTTTTCGTTTTTTGCCATTGGGGGGATTGTTTGCACGAATGGAACTGATTCAAATAACTGACAGAAGGAATGGGATATCATTACTTCATCCCTCCTCTAGGAAATCCAAATGAACTGGTTTAATAATTTTTTTCATAGTATCAGTATACAATTCGGCAAAATTTTGAACAACAGGCATCCGGAAGACCTGTTTAATTAACAGGTAACGCTAAATTGAAGCCAGAGTTTTTTTCGGCAAAATGGTAGTGAGGGTTCAAATATGGTTCAATTCAACCCAATTAGCGGTCGACTGCGGCAAAAAACCCATTTTGAGCAAAATTTAGAAACTGACAAATATTAGATATAATTTATCCAATAAATTCCCAACTATTGGATAAATTCACTTGACATTTCTAACCCCACATCAGATCGATCATCGACTTAACAAAGTCTTATTGAAAGTTACAAAACCAGGCCGCTATGTTGGCGGTGAATACAACAGCGTTGTTAAAGATTGGGAAAACACCCAACTACGCTGCGCATTGGTGTTCCCTGATATTTACGATATCGGCATCTCGAATGTTGGCCTTAAAATTCTCTATGATATTGTAAACAACCGCGAGGATGCTTTAGCAGAACGCTGTTACAGCGTTTGGCGTGATATGGAAGACCAAATGCGTGAACACGGCATCCCGCAATATTCCATCGAATCCCATCACCCAGCGGCCCAATTCGATCTGATCGGTTTCTCCCTGCCATACGAAACATTGTATACCAACGCCATCAACTTCCTCGATCTAGCCGGTCTACCTGTGTTCAGCAGTGAGCGCACGGATGAACATCCGATTGTCATCGTTGGTGGTCACTCCGCTCTCAATCCCGAACCAATGCACGCCTTTATCGATGCATTTGTGATTGGTGAGGGGGAAGAGGTGATTTGCGATATTTTGGATGTGATCAAGAATCATAAAAACGCTGATGGTCATCGTGACCGTAACGCCATTCTCCACGATCTGGCACGAGTGCAGGGAGTTTATGTTCCCTCTCTCTTCGAAATAGAATATCACAGCGATAACACAATCAAATCCATCCGTGCTACAAAACCAGGAATCCCTGAGACGATCATCAAGCGCATGGTTGCCAAGCTGCCCCCTCCCCCCACAAAATTCATTGTTCCCAACATCGAGGCGGTTCACAATCGCGTTTCGATCGAGATCATGCGCGGCTGTACTCGTGGTTGCCGCTTTTGTCATGCCGGTATCATCAACCGACCGGTGCGTGAGCGTTCGGTGCAAGAAGTGGTCAACGCAGTGAGCGAAGCGATCGATTCCACGGGTTTCGAGGAAGTCGCCTTGCTCTCACTCTCGTCCTCCGATTACAGCAACATTTTGGAGTTGGTAAAAGCTGTCAGCGAGAAATTTGGTGAAAAACACCTCGGTATATCCCTGCCATCCCTGCGCATCGATACCGTTTCAGTAGACTTAATGGATCAATTACGCGACCGCCGCGGCACCGGCTTCACCCTCGCGCCGGAAGCTGCCTCGGAACGTATGCGCAAGACCATCAACAAATACATCACCGATGACCAACTTCTTGAAACCGTGAGGGAGATCTATCGCCGCGGTTGGACCACCGTAAAACTGTATTTTATGATCGGCCACCCCTCAGAAACGTTAGAAGATGTGCAAGCCATTGCGGATCTTTGCAAACGAGTGTTATCGGAAGGCAGAGCCATTATGGGCGGGCGGGCACGCGTGAACGCCGGCGTGAGCACTTTTGTGCCTAAGCCACACACACCCTTCCAATGGGTTTCTTGTGATTCTATGGAACAGATCAAGGAAAAGCAGGATTTGTTAAAGCGGGTACTCAAGGACCGCAACATCAAATTAAGCTGGACCGCGCCAGAAGACACCATGATTGAAGCATGGCTTTCTCGCGGAGACCGAAACCTGAGCAAGGTAATATACACCGCTTGGAAGAATGGCGTTAAATTTGATGCCTGGCAGGAAGAGCGAAAGTTTTCCACGTGGGTGGCCGCCTTCGAAACGGAAGGGGTAGACCCTGCTTTTTACACACACCGACTTCGCCCCGTGGATGAGATCTTCCCTTGGGAACATATCTCCACGGCTGTAACCAAGAAATTTCTCTTTCAGGATTACTCAATGTCGCTAAAAGAACAGATCCGAGATGATTGCCGAAATCAATGCTATGCCTGCGGTATCTTGCCGACCTTTATTGAAGAACGCCGCGCCAATCCCGGTGCTTATTGGAAATGCCCTCATGTTAAAGAACGTTCCCTACCGGTAGCGCTATGAAAATTTGGGAGATTCTTACTGAAAGCGTGCGAAAGACAAGTGTTGAGGATATTATTGTTGGCATACCGGCTGGCATGGTTACCTTTGTTACAGCCTTTCTCTTTACCAAATTATTCGTCGATTTTTTCAACGACCTATTTAATTTCCTCATCCTCTTTCTTGTTGTTACCTACGTGGTCGGATTCCTGATTGGCATTGTCCGCTTCAGCAAGGCACCCTCCACCGCTTTTGTGAGCGGGATAACCTCTTCCGGATTACTACTATTCTTATGGATCAATACCTATGAAAAAGAACCCTGGCTGATTGTTGGACTACTCCCGTCGCTATTTATTATGGTTTTTATTTCCGTTTTTGTGGCGAGATATTCGTCAAAACAACGAGGCACCCTATGAGAATTCGCATCCAGTTTGAGAAAAAAGGCGCACTAAAGTACATTGGACATTTAGACTTGCATAAAATGTGGGAGCGTTCGGCACGACGGGGCAACGTAACCCTTTCGTACAGCCAAGGCTTTCATCCACAACCCAAGATTCAACTGGCATCAGCTTTACCGCTTGGATTTTCCTCCCGAGCAGAAGTAGTGGATATGTGGACGGCAATGGATTACGAAACTGATTGGATCAAAAGCGCTCTGCAATTGGCTCTGCCAACCGGCATCCATGTGAACAGCGTCAATAATATCGACGACGCCCTGCCTCCTCTGCAAACCGAAGTAATCGCGGCGGAGTTTGAAGTTGATTTTACCGAGTTTGACTTTTCCCAATTGGCGGAAGCAGGTGTGGAAATGCGTGTTGCCAAGATGTTATCTATCGAGGAAATCATTCGAGAACGCCGTGGCAAAACCTACAATTTGCGGCCTCTTATCGAGTTTGCGAACTATGACGCAACCACAAAAATAATGACTCTGCGCCTTACTGCCAAAGAAGGAGCAACCGGCCGACCCGAGGAAGTGCTTGCTGAACTAGGCATCCCCTTTGAGGAAGTTTTGATCGAACGTAGCGCGATCCTTTTTCGCTGAAACCGTTAAACAGATATAAAAAGGCTATGCGAATATATTTCCGCATAGCCTTTTTTTTCTGTACTGCTTTTTGCTTTAGGTGCCCATTTGGCCTATAATTATATTTGAGAAGAAGAGGACAATTATGACTAACGTTACTACAAAAAATAACCCAGGATGCTTGGTTCAGTTGTTGTGGTTTGCCTTAGTTGGTTGGTGGGCTTGCCAATTATGGATTGCAGCCGCCTGGTTCTTTATGGTGATTATTATCACAATTCCCTTAGGCGTGAAAATGATCAATTTGCTACCGAAAATTGTGGCTTTGCGCGAGCCATTACAACAAATGACCTATAAAGGCGATGGTACTCTCACTATTGGTGACCTACCTCAGTACAATATTCTGGTTCGGGCTTTGTATTTTGTTTTGATCGGTTGGTGGTTTTCCGCGCTTTGGATGGAGTTGGCGTACGTTTTCTGCTGCACCATCATTGGCATGCCGCTCGGTTTTTGGATGTTCGACAAAACTCCGGGATTGTTGACTCTACGCCGACAATGATCAATTATGGTTCATAGTAAAAAACACCGAGGGCTTCCATAAAAGAAGCGCTTGGTGTTTTTTGTTGTTTTTTTGGTTGACAATATTCGAACAACGCCATTTTGAACTTTTTACTCCCCAACCAGTTCGGGATTGTCAATATACGAATGAGTCAAGATCAAAGAATTCACCATGGCGATGTTGATTCGCGAAAAGTATGTATGTTAAGTGGTAACTACTTTGATTTGTCTAAGATCACACTCATCAACTCTTGAATTCGCTGCACCATTTTGGCCGGGTCAGGGGTTACCCCTTCCAGAATGGATGCGCTATCAAGAACCTGTTCGATCAGCTTAGCTTGTAACTCGGCTTGGCCATTCAGGGCATTGATGCCTTCCACGAGTGGATGGGTAGTGTTGATCTCGAGCACCTTTTTAGGCTGGTCAAAATCCTTGCCGAGATATCGGTACACCCGTTGCATTTCTGGGTTCATACCGCCGTCCTCATCCACCAACCTAGCCACCGAAGTGGAGAGCGTGCTGCTAACGCGTACATCAGCCACCTTTTCGCCCAAAACATTTTTGAAAACCTCGACCAGACCCTTGTTTTCACCGGTTTCGGCTTTTTCTTTTTCTTCTTTCTTTTCCTCATCGGTTTTCAATTCATCTGAAGCGGCAATATTCTTCAACTCAATCTCTTTATACTTGGTTAAACCCATAAGCATAAAGGAGTCTATAGGTTCTGTTAGTAAAAGGACTTCAATATTTTGGCTCTTGTAATGATCCAAATGGGGGCTGAACATAATAGATCGGGGGTCATCGCCGACAATATAATATATAAGCTTGGCTGCGTCAGGCGCTGCCTCTGGCTGGCGGGCAAGGTATTCGTCAAGGGTGGACCAAGTGTCTTCCTGAGTCGATGTATGGAACCGCAACAACGGGGTGATCTTATCTACTTCCTGGGCATTCATTGCGATGCCCTGTTTTAGAAATACACCAAATTCTTTCCAAAAAGTAAGGTATTTTTCAGAGTCGTTCTTCGCCATATTTTCCAGTTCTTTGAATACCTGACCGGTAAGAACTTTTTTGAGCCCAGGCAATAACCCACTGGACTGGATGGTCTCGCGCGAAACATTGAGGGGAAGGTCTTCAGAATCGACCACTCCTTGCACAAAGCGAAAGTATTCGGGGAGTAGGTCTTTATTGTATTCATCGATCAAGATGTTGCGGGAATAAAGCTTGACTCCGTCGTCTTTGCGTGTGGAGAACATGCTGCGCTCAGCTTTAGATGGGAAGAACATCAGCGAATAAAGCTGAACGGGCGCATCGGTAATGTTATGGAAGGTATGGATGGGTTCTTCAAAATCGAGTGTGAACTGACGATAAAAATCTTTGTACTGTTCATCGGTCAGCTCTTTTTTGTTGGTTCGCCACATCGCGGTTTGCTTGTTTACCTGTTTTTCATCGCTTCCAATAAAGATCGGAAAACCAATGAAATCGGAGTGCTTATGGACGATCTCACGCAGACGATACTCATCAGCAAATTCGCTGAATTCATCCTTAAGGTTGATCTCGATGGTAGTTCCACGGTCTTGCTTGTTGGAATCCGCTACTTCAAAGGTCTCGTCGCCTGAAGCGGTCCATTGCACAGCAGTATCAGCGGGACTAAATGAGCGCGAAGTTACCTTTACCGAATCCGCCACCATAAACACGGAATAAAAACCAACACCGAACTGACCGATTACTTGTGAGAAATCGCTGTTTTGCTGTTTGGCAAACTCAATAAAATTGCGGGCTCCCGATTGGGCAATCGTACCCAAATTCTCGACGATCTCCGCTCGATTCATCCCTATGCCATTGTCACTGATCGTGACCAACTTTTTGTCTTTATCTACGCTGATGTGAATGGCTAGCTCTTTTTCCACATCCACCACATCTTTGTTGGTTAGCAGTTCAAATTTGAGGCGATTGAGCGCGTCTGATGCATTGGAGAGAAGTTCCCGAAGGAAAACTTCCTTATCCTTGTATAAAGAATGGATCAGGATGTTTAACAGCTGTTTTGTTTCAGCCTTAAATGTATAGGATTGGGTGTTTTCCATAATTCTAACCTCTCAAAAAAAATTTAATTAAATTTTAACGATAAAACGAACTCGCTACGGATGAAGGATATCAGATGTTTATAAGAGGTTTGTTAATGCATTTACCAGTATGTTTACCCCTCCGGCTACCCCTAAACCTTACCGATAGGGTTCAAAACCCCTTGGTTGACCAAAGTGGTATATACAGTTTCAGCGATCAAGGTAGCGCCAGCGGCATTGGTATGAACCCCATCAAAAGGGAAACAATCAGGACGAGCGGATGTAACCCCCCGAATATCAATCAACGGCATGCCATCCTCAACCGCCATCATTTTCATCGCGTCGCTGATCTGATCCATCGCAGCGTTATTCATATCGTAATTCAGTTCTTTATGCCCTTTTAACAAATGTGAAGTAGCGGGGGTGAGAACATAAACGCGGGGTTTTGTAGGTAGGTTGCGGTAAACCTGAATGAATTCGCGATAATCCGCAATGAAGCGCTCTGTATTGGTCCAGTTACGTGATTTTGAATCATTGGTTCCAAGCATGATGAGCACAAAATTGGGAGCGAAATCTTGGCTTTTTCTAAAATTTTGATGACGCCAATACGGCAGGTCAGCAGTTTTCAACATAGTATGGCCGTTTACGCCAAAATTTCGAACCGCGTACCCAGAACCAAGCATATTCTCCAGCTGATTTGGGTAGCAGTTTTTGGCTCGATCGTTTACAAAAGTTCCGTAGGTGATGCTATCACCTACACATGCAATGCGATAAACACCATCTGGCGCTGGCGGAATCGGAGCGGTGTAGCCATGGGTGTAATAGTAAAAACCATATCGGGCCGAAAGGGATAAGACAATAATACCAATCAGCCAAAACGGGCCAAAATATTGGAAAACCACAATTCCAAGGCAGATAAAAATAATAATCGCGAACACATTGGTAATATTTTTCTGGAACCGCATCAAAACACTCCCCGAGAAACCTTTTTCAACAAGATAATCAAGCGCCATCCTGCACACACAAATGATCTTGGTCCATTGAAGACTTCTATTTTAATCGGAAATTTTCCAAATCAATAGGAATTTAAGAAAAACAATCTAGGTTAATCAGCCAGAAATTCAAAAAATGCTTGATTGAATTTTTCCACAGAATCAACAGCTACGCCATGTCCCCCGCCAATAATGGTTACCATCGATGAGCCCGGGATGAGTCTACTCAGTTTTTGCTGACGTTGTATGAAGACCGTTGTATCCTCATCTCCGCCAATGACCAAGGTCGGCTGGCTAAATTTGCTCAGTTGATTACCGAGGTGATGGAGGGCAAGTTGAATCATAGCGCTTCGATAAACGACCGGGTCCGCTTCCATAATTTGCTGGGTCAATTGTTTTGCTTGAACCGAGTTTTCTGGCTTTGGAAATATTTTTTTGCCAACTCGCTCCGCCTGCGCGTTTTTACTTAGGAATGCGGTGAAGAAGAATCGAGAGAGGAAATAATCGAATTGTTTAAGATCATCGGGCCAGAGAGAAGCAAACGTGGAAGCCAAAACCAATTTTTGAATTTGTTTCGGGTATTCAATCGTATATTGTTGTGCGATCACGCCCCCCATAGAAAGCCCAACCAAAACGAACTGATGACAGCCTTTTTCATCCAGTTCCGAACGCAGAGCTTTTACTACTTTCTTAAAGCTCCAGCCATTGGCAAGGTTGGGTGAGCGCCCAAAACCTGGCAGGTCTGGAATGATGGGGCGGTAGCCAAGTTTCACAAGGATTTCAGTTTGATTACGCCACGACGAGGAATTGGTTCCAAGCCCGTGTAATAACAAAATGGTTGGAGAACCGGATGGGTTGGGATCTTCGATGTACATTCTTCCGCCTATGCATTAAATAAAAGAACCACTACCCTGAGCTAGTGGTTCTTTGGTTGGCTATTTTTTCGTTTCGTTAGTTGGATCTTTTTCTTCGTCTTTTGGTTCTTCTTTCATATTAGATTTGAAGGATTTTAAACCGCTACAAAGTTCGCCCAAAACTTTGCCAAAACGGCCTGGGCCAAAAATAACAATGATGATCACTAAAATGATCAGTAATTCAGGAACACCTAATCCGCCAAGTCTCATAGTAAACCTTTCTATTTCTTATTTTCATACTTAGTTTATCAGAAAACACCGCAGTTGTGTACTAACGGTCAAACAAAAAACTATCGATCATTCGCAAGATGCGTTTGAAGAAACGGCGGATCATAGCCCAAGGTTTGTACCAATCAGCAGTAATGTAGTGTTTCTCAAATGGCTTGTTTATCGGGCCACTCCACTCAACAGCCAAGGCACCCCAGGTAAGACCAGCCCCAAAACCCACAAACACCAATTTATCTCCCGGATTGATCTTTTTATTCTTGGCAGCTTCAACCGCCGCGATTGGGATGGAGGCAGTTGATGTATTTCCATATTTATCCAAATTAATGTAAAACTGTTCGATTGGCAGATTAAGGCCGCGCGCGGCAGCGTCGATGATCCGTTTGTTCGCTTGGTGAGGGATGATCATTTTAAGTTCTTCCACCTTCCAACCAGTTTTGGCAAGCACTTCGTGGGTAGATTGCACCAAAACTCGGGTGGCGAAGCGGAAAACTTCTTTGCCATTCATATGAATGAAATGTTTTCCGGAATGTAGGGTTGCTTCCGAGGTTGGATGAGCACTGCCCCCCGCTGGAATCGTGAGGTAATCGCCACCAGATCCATCGGAATGGATCACACCTTTTTGAATTCCACCAGGTTGCTCGGAGGCTTGCAAAACAAAAGCCCCAGCGCCATCACCAAAGAGAATACAAGTATTACGGTCGGTCCAATCTACAAATCGTGAGAGGGTTTCTGCGCCGATCACCAAAACAACCTTGGAATCCCCCACTTTTATGGATTGGGAGCCAGTTTGTAAAGCGTAAATAAATCCGGAGCAAGCAGCGGAAAGATCAAACGCGCCAGCTTTGCTCGCGCCAAGTTGGTCTTGAATGATGCAAGCGGTCGCGGGAAAAATATGTTCAGGTGAGGAGGTAGAGCAAATGATCAGGTCTACATCATCAGGGGTGAGACCCGCCATCTTGAGTGCCTTAAAGCAAGCATCAGCCCCGAGGGAGGCGGAGGTATCTGATTCGCCAGCAATGTGCCGTTCACGGATCCCGGTCATTTCCTGGATCCACTGGTCGTTCGTTTCAACCATTTTACTTATGTCGTCATTGGTCAAAACCTTTTGGGGAATCGACATACCCCATCCGGTAATATGTGCGTATGGCATTTTTTACTCCTTGAACAGTACCCAACCGGGCGTTGTTCGGTTTATCCTTCGAATTTGCTTAAGATAATGGTTGCGTTGTGACCGCCAAAGCCAAACGAATTGGACATGATGTGTTTTGGGGTGGCTTTACGGGCAAAATTGGGAATGTAATCCAGATCACAGTTGGGATCAGGAGTTCTGTAATTGATAGTGGGAGGGAGAATACCATCCTGAAAAATATGAGAGCAGAAGGCAGCCTCAAGAGCGCCTGAGGCACCCATCAGATGGCCAGTCATTGATTTTGTTGAGGATATGGGAGTTGTGTAGGCAAACTTCCCCATAGTAGTCTTAATGGCGGCTGTCTCAGATTTGTCATTGAGCATGGTGGAAGTGCCGTGGGCGTTGATGTACTCGATCTGTTCGGGCTGAAGACCCGCGTCTTGTAATGCTAATTTCATACATAAGGCTGCGCCTGCACCATTTTCAGCCGGGGCAGAAATATGATAGGCATCATCAGTGGTGCCATAACCGGTGAACTCGCAGTAGATGGTCGCGCCACGTGCTTGGGCGTGTTCCAAGCTTTCAAGCATTAATATGGCAGCTCCTTCACCCATAACAAAGCCATCACGTGTCGCGTCAAACGGCCGCGAAGCTTTCGATGGGTCATCATTACGGGTGGAAAGCGCGGTCATTGAGTTGAGGCCAGCGAAGGCAAGTTTTGTAACCGCGGATTCGGCAGCGCCAGCAAACATCACATCGGCATCCCCTCTACGAATGATGGAAGCAGCTTCACCTACAGCGTTTGAGCCTGTTGCGCAGGCGGTTGCTACTGCCAAGTTGGGACCACGAACGCCATATTTGATGGCGATTGCGCCTGGTGCGTTATCTGAGATCATCATCGGAACCAAGAAAGGACTTACTCGGTCTACCCCTTTGGTCTTCATGATTTCGTATTGTTCGAGTATGGTTCCAATACCGCCAATACCAGTGCCTACTAATACACCAATTCGGTCCCTATTCTCATCTGTAATTTGCAAACCGGAATGGTTTAATGCCTCAGCCGCCGAAACCATTGCGAATTGGCAAAAACGATCCATTCGGCGGGCTTCTTTTACACCCAACAAAGCGCTTGCGTCAAAATCCTTTACCTCGCAGGCAAAGTGAGTTTTATTCTCGGCAGCGTCGTACTGTGTAATGATAGCGGAACCGCTCTGACCTGCGATCAGGGCGTTCCAGGAATCTAAAAAATTATTTCCAAGGGGGCTTACACAACCGTACCCTGTTACTACAACTCTTTTTCGCATCATCTCTCCTGATTCAGTTAGCATATTAAATCAAAAGCGCAGTTTGAACTGCGCTTGATATGGACTTATTGGTAGAAACACAGAACGGGGCAAAGGGTTACATATTGCTCGAACTAACCCTTCAACAAACTTACATCTTGGTCAGGGTCTTTTTCAAGATCAAGTGGTGGCAGAGCAACTAAGGAGTTGATGCCAAAATGCTGTAAAAACTCGGGCGAAGTTCCATATAGGATCGGTCTACCGGGACCTTCAGATCGGCCAACTTCTTGCAACAGCCCCTTTGACAACAAACTTTTCATCACACCGTCGCTGTTTACACCCCGAATAGCGTCAACACTTGGGCGAGTAACTGGTTGCTTGTAAGCAATGATCGCCAAAGCCTCGAGAGCAGCGCGGCTTAGTTTACTAGTGGCATCTAACCCGAGAAAACTCTCAATGTAATCCGTTACTTCGGGCGCGGAGGTAAGCTGAACCCTCCCCGATTGGCGTTGAAGGCGAAGCCCTCGTTTTTGGTACAACTTCTCTAAGTCCGCCAATCCTTCTTCCACCTCCTTTATAGGAAGATCAAGCACTGCCGCTAAGTGTTGTGGAGAAACAGGATCGGGTGCTACAAACAATAACCCTTCCAATAAGATGGTAAGGTCTACTTCTGTTGAAGCTTGTTCGGTCGATTCTGGTTCGCTCATGCTATAATTCCAATGTTAAATAGGACCCCATAACGGGGTGGAGATAAAAAAATGACAACTAACTCAAAAAAACTAATTTTATCAGTAATACTGTTTTTTTCCATACCACTTGCTTGTTCCATTCCTACCTTTGGGCAAAACGCTACCCCAACCCCTGAGGTAATGGATCCGGCCGTACAGCAGCCTGGAGTTGATCTAGGCGATATGATTGCGACGGATGCCACCTCAGGAAATACAGTGATTACCATAACCGAAGAGCAATTGAACCAAATGTTGACAGAAAAAATGGCAAGCGACCCTAGCGCTATGCTGACCGAGCCAGTGGTGACCCTGCGTGATGAACGCATCAACATTACCGGAAAGACGGTTCAGGCTGGAATGGAGTTTGCCGCGAATATCCTCATCGCCATCGATGTGGATGCGGAAGGACAACCTGTGATCAATATTGAATCAGTCAAGATCGGCCCGCTTGAAGCCCCAGACGCTGTGCGTGAAGTGGTGAGCGGTTTGGTCCTAAGTATGTTTAATACAGCCGTCGGTACAGGTTTATCAGGAATGAAAATGGAATCCGTCACCATTAACGGTGGAACGATGATCGTAACTTTTCAACAAAACTAACCAACGGAGATAACCAATGAGGATTTTAATTACAGGCGCGGCAGGATTTTTGGGATCGAACCTTTGTGACCGATTAATTGCTGAAGGTCACGATGTTGTTGGGATGGATAACTTTGTTACGGGATCAGAAGATAACATTTCGCATCTTTTTGGAAATGAACAATTTACCTTCTACAAACATGACGTTTCCAATTATATTTATGTACCCGGTAAGCTGGATGCGGTAATGCACTTTGCGTCACCAGCCAGCCCCAACCCCGCCTCCCCTTACGCGTATTTTAATCTCCCCATCCAAACAATGAAAGCCGGCGCTCTTGGCACCCATAACACCTTAGGTGTTGCCAAGCACCACAACGCCCGCTTCCTCTTGGCCTCAACAAGTGAGATCTATGGTGACCCATTTGAGCACCCGCAAAAAGAAACTTACGCCGGTAATGTAGATATCACCGGACCACGCGCCGTTTATGACGAAGCCAAGCGCTTTGCCGAAGCCCTTACCCTTGCCTACCACCGACAGCATAATGTTGATACCCGCATCGTACGTATCTTTAACACTTACGGTCCCCGCATGGATCTGGAAGATGGTCGAGCCCTCCCTAACCTGCTCAAACAAGCATTACTTGGCGAGCAACTAACTGTCTATGGCGATGGCGGCCAAACCCGTTCCTTCTGCTATGTCGATGACCTCGTGGATGGAATTGTTAAGTTGCTTTATTCAGATGAACATATGCCCGTGAACATCGGCAATCCCGTTGAAATGACCATTCTTGAATTCGCAGAACAGATCAATAAAGTTACAGCGAACAAGGGTGGCATCAAGTATGTAGACGCTCGCTCTTCCCGTGACCCACAACGACGCCAACCCGATATCACTCGAGCTCGCGAGATCCTCAAGTGGGAACCAAAAGTCTATTTGGAAGAGGGAGTTAATAAAACAATTCCGTACTTCAAGAAAAAACTCGACCTAGCATGATGTCGTTTCTCAAAAACCCTCAGGAGCGTAACCGCTTCTATAAATTCGCCGTTGTCGGCTTGATCGGGGCTGTTATTGATTTTTCCGTAATGAACATCCTTGTTCATTACGGTTTTTCTTTCACCACCGCTGGAACAATTTCCTTTCTTTGTGCAGTTATTAGTAATTTCTTTTGGAATCGATTCTGGACCTATCCCGAATCGCGGTCAAAAAATTTCATTGGGCAACTCTTACAATTCTTTTTGGTGAATACTGCTGGGTTGCTTATTCGTTTCCCCATCCTAAAATTCGTTGAACCTGTGTTAGATACTACATTCATCTCATTCTCCGCCACCAAGCAAGCTCACCAAGCCCTTAGCCATAACCTGACCTTAGCCATGGCTGTAGGGATTGTGATGATGTGGAATTTCATCATCAACCGTTATTGGACCTATAATGATGTTGACTAATAATAAAAAAAACTAAAAAAAATGGAAAAAGCTCAAAAAACTATCTCCGCTTCCAAGATAATGTTAGCCCAATTGATGCAGCCCGAACATGCAAATAATCATGGAAACGTTCATGGCGGTTGGGTGATGAAATTGGTGGACGAATGCGGTGCCTTAGCCTGCATGCGACACGCTCAGCACAGAGTTGTTACGGTAGCGTTGGATGGCATGACCTTTCGTCAACCTATCCGCATTGGTGATTTGGTTACTTTAGAAGGGCGCGTTACCTATACAGGCAGGACCTCTATGGAAGCCGAGGTATTGGTGAATGCTGAAAACCCTGTTACTGGCGAAAAGATCCATACTAATCGGGCAACTTTGGTATATGTCGCCTTGGATGACGACGGAAGACCTATTTCGATTCCGCCGATCGTTGCTGAAACAGAAGAAGAGATCCAATTATATGAAGAAGCAAGAGCAAGACATTCCATCCGTTCCAAGTAGGAAACCATGGATGAGATAACCCCTATCCCCGATCCAGAAGAACCTATCAATACCCGTTTTAAAACCCTCAAAGAGTTGATCGATTTTGTTACCGGCGTTGTGCCCGGTGAACACCCACAACTTGAAGAAAATTCCAGCATTACTGACCGCCTACCCTACCCCTTCCTGGGGATTGTAGGACAGAAGGAAATGAAATTAGCCTTACTGCTTGGTTTGATCAACCCAGCCATTGGCGGCATTTTGCTTATTGGCCCTCGTGGAACCGGTAAAACTACCGCTGTACGATCTCTATTGGA
>CAZSLN010000015.1:10674-39170 GCA_964607645.1 uncultured Anaerolinea sp. | reverse complement strand
CAACAGAATTCGGCAGATGGTGGATGCTTTTAATATCCCACGGCTCGAGATGGATGGATTTGAGGCGGATGATGTGCTCGGTTCCATCGCCAAGCAAGCCGCCGCGCAAGGCTTAGGCGTAAAGATCATCACAGGTGACCGCGACCTGTTGCAACTGGTAGGCGGGTTGATCATTGTAAGCTTGCCCGAAGGTGGTAAATTAGCTGATTCGCGTGATTACATCAACGATGCCGATGTCATCGCTAAATTTGGTGTACCTGCACGATTGGTGGTGGATTACAAAGCCCTCGTTGGTGATACTTCCGATAACATACCGGGTGTAAAGGGCATTGGCGAAAAAACGGCCCAAACCCTCTTTAGCACCTATTCTTCGCTCGATGATATTTACGAACACATCGAAGAAATTCCCGGAAAGATCAAGACGAAATTGGAAGATAACAAGGAAATGGCTTATATGAGCCGTGACCTTGCCCAAATACGCACCGATCTCAATATTAACCTCGACCTGACCCACGCCAAAGCCGATCAGTGGGACCTGGCAGTGGTGGAAGATTTCTTTAAGGAAATGGAGTTCCGTTCTTTACTCCCCAAGTTGCAATCTTTAAAAGGCATTGTTGCAGTAAAAACCCCGGTAGTTGCCCCGGTAAAAAGCCAAATGTCGATGTTCGATGTCCAACCAACCCGCGTTGTCACCCCTCTCGAAGCGCGGCCGGCATCAGCTCTCAACGTAAAGATCGTAGACTCAGACCAAACTCTGGCGGAATTAGCTCAGGCATTATCCTCCGCGAAGGTGATCTCCTTCGATACCGAAACCACCTCCACCAACGAAATGCAAGCTAAACTGGTAGGCATCTCATTGGCAACGGAAGCTGGTACAGGCTGGTACATTCCGGTTGCCCATGCCAATGACACCAACTTACCCTTATTAAATATTCTTGAGGTGATCGCCGGCCCAATGCGCGACCCAGCCATTCCCAAGATCGGGCATAATCTCAAATACGATTACCTGATCTTGGCGCGAAATGGCTTACGGGTTACCCCACTCTCCTTTGACACAATGATCGCCGAATGGGTGATTGACCCAATCTCGCGCAATTTGGGTCTTAAAAACTTAGCCAACGTTCGGCTGGGTGATGAAATGACCCATATTGATGAGTTGATCGGCAAGGGCAAAACACAGATCACTATGGATCTTGTCTCCGTGGCGGATGCCGCCCCCTATGCCGCCGCCGACGCTGAGACATGTATTCGTTTGATGGCGCAGATGGAACGAGAGATCAGCCGCGACCACCTTGAAAAAGTATTCTATGAAATTGAGATGCCCCTTATTAGCGTTTTGGCTGAGATGGAATTAAAAGGGGTCTTGTTAGATCTACCCTTCTTTGAACAGTTTTCAAAAGAATTGAACCAGAGCCTTGCCACCCTTGAAAGCCAGATTTATCAACTGGTTGGTAAAACCTTTAATATCAATTCCACTCAACAACTATCCGATGTTTTATTCAAAAACTTAGGGCTCACACCTCCCGACCGGGGCAAGAAAACCGCTAGTGGTCATTTCTCTACCTCGGCGGATGTCCTTGAAAATATGCGCGGCCAGCATACCGTGGTCGACCTCGTACTTGAGCAGCGCGAATTGGCGAAGCTGCGCTCAACCTATGTCGACGCGCTTCCCGGGGCTGTCGACCCCGATTCAGGCAGGGTGCATACCTCCTTCGGACAAACCGGTTCCGTCACCGGGCGGCTTTCTTCCAACAATCCAAATCTGCAGAACATACCTGTAAAAAGTGAGTTGGGTCGAAAAGTGCGCAATGGCTTCATTGCGGATAAAGGAAAAGTTCTACTATCGGTAGATTATTCCCAGGTAGAGTTACGATTGGTAGCGGTGATGGCGCAAGACCAAGCCATGCTCGCCGCATTCCGCGCCGGCCAAGACATTCACTCGGCAACCGCGGCAGCCATTGAGAAAAAACCCCTTTCCGAAGTGACCAAAGATATGCGCCGAAATGCGAAGGCGGTAAATTTTGGTTTGATCTATGGCATGTCCGCCTTTGGCCTCACCCGAACCACCGATCTTACCCTGGCGCAATCAGAAGATTTTGTGAAGAAGTATTTCGAGCAATTCCCGGGCGTGAAGGGGTATTTGGAAACTACCAAGAAACTCGCCGCCGAACAAGGATATGTTTCCACCTTGTTAGGTCGTCGCCGTTACTTCCCAGCCCTAACCGGCATGATGAATTACCAGATGCGTGGCCGTGAAGAACGTGAAGCCATCAACGCGCCTATCCAAGGCACCGCCGCCGATATTATGAAGCTGGCCATGATACAGCTGCCGCCGGCCCTTGAAGTCGCTGGGCTAAAAACGCAGATGTTGCTGCAGGTTCATGATGAGTTATTACTGGAATGTCCGATTGGCGAATTGCCTGAGGCTGTGAAAGTGGTTCAATCTGTGATGGAAAACGCTTACCCGCTCGAAATTCCATTAGAAACGGAAGCGAGATCAGGCCTAAGCTGGGGAACGTTAGAAGTATTGTGAGTTAGCGCTCAGTGGAGATGGAATAGTTCACTCCGTCGGTGGTGATCTCGATCCACCCCGATTGATCCGTGCGGAATATATTTGGGTTATTGATCTCGTCCATAAGTGTACGGGAAGGGTAGCCTCGGCTATCCATTCCTGAAACGCTGAGTAGAAACATCTCAGGGCTGAGGCTATTAATGAGCGTAATTGGGTTGGATGGTGCATACCCGCTTTCCGCAAAATAATACGCGGTCACAGGTTTAAACTTTTTACCGTAGGCAACTTCCTCAAAATTATCACGGTTCACCCCGATCGGCAAAAGCACACTAAAGCTGCCTTTTTCCACCAGCAGAATCGCGCCACGGCTGGAAGTGGAAAGAAAACGGATGCGCGCACCATCGCCAATGTCCACAGTTAAACCATCCATCGCGTAAGTGATATCGCTTTTCTTTTTCAATAACGAGTCATGAAGCTTCAACGAGGAAAATGATGCTTCCTGATTTCCAGCCCATATTACCTGCTTTGGTGGAAATAACCGAATAAATTTCGGCAAAGCGGCTACTTGGTTTTCTTGCGTGGAAGCAAGCAGGAGCAGGTCTATTTTCTTTTCAAAGATTGAAGTACGCCGCCCAACTTGGTCTAACAAGGCTGAAGGGTCATCGCCGCCATTTATAAGAACGGTTTGACCGTTGGGCGCTTCGATGAACAGCGCGTCCGCCGAACCAACATCCATGATCGTAATGTGAAGTTTTCCATCCGGCAGCTTGCTAACAGAATCCCACGAGAGGAAGAGGGTGAGTACCAAAATAGGCACAAGAATCGAAGGTTTTAGCCCCTTGTTCATAGAATTCCAAAAGAAAAGGATCGCCAGCAAAAAAGCAAAATAAGCAAGGATAAGCAGGATTGTAAAATTCCCAAAATTGATGTTCCAGCCTGAATACTTTGCCGTGAATTCTACAATGCCAATTGTTGCCGCCCCAAGTGGATGCGTCGCGACAGCAAGTAGTTGGCCCAGCGGGTAGAAAAGAAAACTAATAATGACGCTTAGTCCGCCCAATATCATCAGCATCGGTTGCAGTGGCAATATCAGTGGGTTGGTTACAAAGGTGATTAAGGGTAATTTTCCGAAGTGGTACAAGATGATCGGTAGAACGGTGATCTGCGCTGAAAGGGTAATGATCAAAACATCCGAAACGATCATTACAAAACGTTCGAGGATGTTTTCCGGAACGAAGGTCGCCAACCCTTTACGAGCCAGTTCTTGCAGAGGCTCAGTAAAGGTAACAATACCAATGGTCGCGGCAAAGGACAATTGAAAACCAACCTCCCACAGCACCATTGGATTGATCAGCGCCATAATCATGGCGGCGAAGAAGAGTGCCGTAAGTGTAGCGTTTCGCCGGCCAAGCAAAATACCGATTGCGCCAAGGATGCCCATGATCGAAGCTCGCACTAAGGGAGGTTCAGCGCCCGCCAAAACGGTATAAAGTAGGATCGCCACAATCGAGAGGATAGTTCCGTATTTTCGCCCGAACAAGCGGTTGAACACGAGCATAAAAATGAATGCGATGATGCCGATATTAAAGCCGGAAATGGCAATAATGTGTGATGTGCCGGTATCGATAAAGGCTTGCTGCACCTTTTCCGGAATATTCTGATCCCGTCCAATGAGAATTCCAGCCATCAACGAGGCCACTGGAGGTTGGAATAACTCATCGATCCTACCGACGGTTGTGTTGCGAATCGAGGAGATGATCGATTGAAAATCAACGGCGGGGGTGTTCCGGAGCAAGGTAATATTACTGGTCGTAAGAATGGAATGTACACCTTGCCGCAACAAGTATTCCCGGTAAGAAAAATCAGCGGATTCCGGCGGTGTTTCGAGCAAACCACGAGCGCGTACACTATCGCCGTACTTCACATCATATTCGTTATATAGTTTTACTAATACCGTTCCGGTAGTTGGCAGGTCACCCGTCCCAACATCAATACTATCCACATCAATTTTTAGGTTGACAACTTTGTCACGCACATCCGGGTTTTCTTTTACGGTGCCAGTGATGTAAACATGCTGTTTAGAGTCATTGAAAAAGGAAATATGATCAGCAGGTAATACTTGCTGGGCTACTTGGTATCGGGCTCCGCCTAAGAAGAAGAAACCGGGGATCAGCAATAGCGCGATCATTACAGTAGGTTTGATGATGCGAACGATAATGGCAAAGGCAAAAACCGCTAAACTTGGTATTAACCAAATAAGGAAGTTGAGCTTGTAATACGAACCAGCGAGATCGCCGAGTAGGAACATTACAGCAAACCATATAAGCGGTGATGCTTTGATCTGATCGAGCAGAGTATTGTTATTTTGATTCGTCATCGTGTAGTGTTATTCTTGTATTAAATATAATCTATACCATAACATTTCTTTTGATAAAATTCAGAGGAAATAAAAATTCACAGAAAAAAACTATGGAAAACACATTCGATCTTTTTAATAAATCAAAATTGGTCTTGGTAACAGGGGTAACTGGTTATGTTGGTAACCGCCTGGTGTACCGGCTATTAGAGCAAGGTTTCAATATAAGGGTTCTCACCCGCGACCCCATTCGCATTTCAGGCAGACCTTGGATCAATCAAGTTGAGGTGTGTGAGGGGGATGCCCTTCTCCCAGACAGCTTGGATGTCGCCTTAGCAGATGTATCGGTGGCATATTTCCTGATCCATGGGCGGCAGGTAAACAAAGAGAACGCTGCCCGAGATGTAACCATAGCGCGTAATTTCACCCAAGCCGCCAGCAAGGCCAAGATCGACCGCATCATTTACCTCGGCGAGTTGGTAGATCCGCAGGCGAAACTCTCCTCCTACATCCGTTCTCGCCACGAAACAGGCTACATTCTGCGGCAAGGGTTGGTGCCGGTTACCGAGTTCCGTACCAGCATGATCATTGGTTCAGGTTCAGCCTTGTTCGAGATGGTTCGCTTTCTTGTGGAACGAGAGCCGGTTTTGATCTGCCCGCGCTGGTTTTATTCCAAAGCCCAACCTATCGCTATTCGTAACGTGTTAGATTATTTGGTAGGAGCCCTGGACCAACCGGATAGTATTGGAAAACTGATCGAGATCGGTGGCCAAAACCAGCTTTCCTATGCCGAGATGTTATTAGAGTATGCCCGCGCTAGGGGGTTAAAAAGGACGTTGATTCCCACTCCCTTTTACTTCCCCAAATTATCCGCCTACTGGGTGCATATGGTCACTCCGATCACCTACAATACAGTTTTACCTCTCATTGAAGGTCTCAAATACGATTCGATCGTAAACAATGATGAAGCGGGCACGCTCTTTCCAGAAATTGAGGTGCTCGATTTTGATAAAGCCTTGCAGTTTGCTCTTGTAAAAATTGAGCATGGCGATATCCAATCCTCCTGGCGAGATGCTCTTGTGACCAGCGCCGGCGATATCAAGCCGTATGAATTTCACTTAGTAGAAGGAATGTACATTGAGCGCCGGCAATTGGTTGTGGACTTACCGAACGAAGCGGTATTTGGTGCGTTTACCAGCATTGGCGGCGATACCGGTTGGTTATATATGGACTGGTCTTGGAGGATGAGGGGCTGGTTGGATAAGATCGTTGGCGGGGTTGGTCTCCGTCGCGGACGCCGGCACCCAACTGAAATTATCGCCGGCGAATCCTTAGACTTTTGGCGAGTGGAAGCGGTGGAACCTGGCCGCTCTATGCGCTTGCATGCTGAAATGAAATTACCCGGAAAAGCCTGGTTGGAATTTGAATCGATTCCGCAATCCGAAAAGAGAACTTTGTTAACTACAACTGCTTATTTTGATGCTCACGGCTTCTTTGGTTTTATATACTGGTACGCTATGTGGCCATTCCATAAATTTATCTTCGATGGGCTCACCCGTGAGATCGGCAGCCTAGCTCACAAAATGACTGCCGCTGAGCAAAAGCACTAAAATGCCGGAAAAGATCCTCATTGTAGGGGCCACCGGATATATCGCCAGTAAACTCATCCCATTACTTTTGGCGGATGGGCATGCTGTTCGTTGTTTGGCGCGAAATCCCGAAAAGTTGAGTAGGCGTTCTTGGTATCCGCTGGTGGAAACAGTAAAAGCGGATGTGACCAAACCGGAAACCTTGCCGGGTGTGCTTTGCGGAATTACCACCGCATATTACCTTGTTCATAATATGTCCGCTGGACAGAATTATCACCAATTGGATATGCAGGCGGCAACCAATTTTTCGTCCTGCGCCGGCAAGGCCGGCGTCAAACGGATTGTTTACCTCGGTGGTCTTGCTGACCCAAATGAAAGCGATCTCGCTTTGCATCTGGCGTCCCGCATTCAAACTGGTGACTGTTTGCGCCAAGGCGATGTGCCAGTGATCGAGTTTCGCGTTGGTGTGGTAGTGGGGGCTGGCTCGGTTTCCTTCGAAATGATTCGGTTCATCGCGGAACAATTTCCGCTGATGATTGGGCCGTTATGGCTTCGCCATCGAACTCAGCCGGTATCTGTGGTCAATGTGTTACAGCATCTTCAGGCGGTCGTTCAATTCGACCTTGCCGAAACGATGACCGTGGATATTGGCAGCAAACACACCCAGTCTTACATCGAGATTATGACCCGTTACGCCCAGATACGCGGGCTAAAACGTCTGCCGCTTTTATTACCATTTATTCCAGTTGAAATGATGGCTTTCTTCATCGATAAACTCTCCCCTGTCGAGTATTCCTACGCATTGCCGCTGGTCGAGGGTCTCAAGAACGATAGCCTCATTCAATTTACCGATCACAGTCACCTTTTTGCGGCAATCAAAATGATCGAATATGAAGAGGCTGTGAATCTTGCTCTCGAAGAAACCGACCTAAACAAGGTGGAAAGGCACTGGTTAGAAAAAGGCAGCGACGAAGTGTCCTGCTTCCATTCCGGGCTCGCAGTTCATTTTAGCCGAGTTATCGTTGCTCGCGAGCCTTCCTCGGTTATGGAAAGCCTTCGCGCTGCGGTAGAAGCGGGGCCACATCAGTTGTTGATGATTCCGCTGCCCAATATCGAAAGCGAAACGAATAGGATTGTTTTATCGGGAAAAATGAATAACAGCAAAGTGTGGTTGGAATGGCAAGTTTTGCCGCATCCGGGTGGAGCTATCCTTGAACAGACTGCTGTAATAAGGCCGGAAGGTTTAGCAGTATTTCTGTTTATTTACTTTAATTATCGCGGCATCAAAAAACACCTTGCGAAATTACTAATTCAGGCGGCGGGATGAAAAGAATCCTTACCCCATTCGGATTTATTGGGATAGGTTTATTGATCTTTGTTTTTTATTTACTTGCTCCCTTTCAGCTAAACCCGTTCCGTGATTTTTCTGTGGTTTACCTAACCAACAAGGCTTTTCTCAATGGAATCCCCATTTATTCCTATCCCCAACAAGTTGAGTTCATTAAAGCATTAACACCCCCGGGATTTGAATTTCACCCATTTCCCTATCCACCATGGTTTTCGCTGATAACACTCTTTCTTGGTTTCTTGGAAATTGCCATCGCCGCCAAGGTATGGTCATTCCTTAACCTAATTATGGTAATCACGTCGATCTGGTACCTTACCGATGGTTGGCTGCAATCGAAACGCGTTGTGGCAATTGTTTTAGCGGTCCTCTTCACACCCTTTTTAGGGCTATTTTTTGTCGGCCAATTTAGCGGGCCCATCTTTTTAGGGTCAGCAATGATCATCTACGCCTATAAAAAGAGGGTTCTACCGCTATTCGTTCTCGGTATGTTTTTTCTCACCTTCAAGCCGCACCTAGGTGGGCCGATATTTTTGACTATGATCATTTGGATCTTCGGGTACAGAGATGAGTTTGGAAAAAAAGCCTTGCTCTTTTTCATTCCTCTAATGGGGACTATTTCGGCGATCGGGTTCTTTATGGATTCAAATTGGATTGTCAATTACCCCCGTTCTCTGATGCAATACTCCAGTTTGCCTGGGGTGGATGTTTGCAATAAATGTGCAAGCTTGCTTGCCAAGATCATTTTGCTCCCATGGGCAAATATCAGTAAACCATTGGCGTATGGCATCGCGTTTACCTTGATACTGCTGACAACCCTTGCCTTAGTAAAATACCTTCCGTCTGTTTTCGCGAAGATCGATGGTGCGATTTCCGTTTCAATTTTCGCGGCATTGCTGTTTCTACCTTACACAATGCTCTACGATTACACCTTACTGTTCATCCCTTGGATATTCTTGTGGGCGAAGAACAAATTCTTTGCCATCTTCCCTCTCCTTTCCTACCTGATCATTTCGCAGGATGAAAATGGCGGCTTCGTTCTTCCGTTGATTTGCTTGTTGCTTTTTGGCTTTTATATTTCCAGCTATATGCCGCAACGACCGCATGTTGTATAATCGATATTAATACGATAAATCTGTACTTGGTGCCTTAATCCCCGGATGGATAGGCTCAATGGCGAAGTCGGTGAAAGTCCGACGCTGTCTCGCAACTGTGAATCTGGATTGGTTTTCTAGATAAGTCAGGTCGCCCGCCAAGTTCAAGGTTTTCCACATCCTCGCAGAAAGGAGGTGGGAACGGCTTAAGTTCACTTTTGCTTTCCACCTCCCCTGGCTAAACACCAGGGGTTTGTATTTAATTTTGATTTGAAAAGGGTTCTATGTTGAAAAATAAATGGTTTCTTGTTCTAACTATCGTATTTCTTTCGGCCTGCGCGCCGGTTGCACCCGCGCCTATTACCATCACCGATGGGCTTGGACAGCAAGTTGTTTTAGCTGAACCAGCCAAAACTGTTGTCTCTCTTGCCCCCTCCAACACTGAGATCCTCTTTGCCCTCGGCGCTGGCAATCAGGTCGTTGGTAGAGATGATTTTTCTGATTTCCCCGAGCAAGTACAGCAGGTAAGATCGGTCGGCGCGAATCCATACAATCTCGAAGAGATTGTTGCCCTCAAGCCAGATTTGGTTTTGTTGGCTGAGATCAACACTCCTGAGCTTGCCGCTCAGCTAAAAGAACTAGGGTTGAATACCTATTACGTAAAGAATCCAACCAGCTTCGAGGGACTTTACAAAAATATTGAGGCCATTGGCGGCCTAACTGGTCATTCTGCTGAGGCGAAAACCCTGAACACATCCCTAGCTGGTCGCGTTCAGGTTGTTCAAGAGAACCTTCTCTCCACCGATGTTTTGCCTGTGGTGTATTACGAGCTGGATGCCTCAGACCCCGCCAAGCCATGGACAGTCGGCCCCGGCACCTTCATCAATATGGTGCTCGAATTGGCAAAAGCAAAAAACTTTACCGTTGTTTCTGGTGTTAGCGAAGCTTATCCTCAGATCAGTATTGAACAAGTGGTTCTAGTTGACCCCGACTTTATTCTACTGGGCGACGCAATGTGGGGCATAACTGTGGAATCGGTTGGGCAGCGACCAGGCTGGGAAAAACTTACAGCTGTCGCCAACAACAAGGTTTTCCCTTTTGATGACAATTTGGTATCCCGCCCCGGCCCTCGTTTAGTCGATGCCCTTGAGCAGCTTTCTGCCTTGCTTCACCCATAAGCGCAATATAAATTAATTAGAAAAATGAAAAAAATCGATCCATCTATCCTGATAAACCTCGGCCTCTTGCTTGTCGCGCTTGTATCAAGCGTGATGATCGGTTCAGTTTTCATCTCTCCAGCCGATATCATAAGAGGATTGCTTGGTTTGCCCGTTGATGGATCGGTTTCTACCATTCTTTGGGATATCCGAATCCCTCGTACCATCCTGATCGCCTTGGTCGGCGCGTCTTTGGCCGGCAGCGGAACGGCGTATCAGGGAATTTTCCGCAACCCTTTGGCGGATCCTTACCTGATTGGTATAGCCTCAGGGGCAGGTTTGGGGGCTGTGCTGGCAATGACCTTGCGCTGGCCCGTCAGTATGCTCGACCATTTTATGATTCCCGCCTTCGCCTTTACCGGAAGTATTGTTTCGGTGTCGATCGTCACAGTTCTGGCCCGGCGCGATGGTGGGTTTCCTACCGCCAACCTGATTCTATCTGGGGTAGCCGTCTCCACCTTCTTCGGTGCCATCACTTCCTTTTTTATGCTCAATTCCTCCGGCGAGCTAAGGCGGGCTATCTCATGGCTGATGGGCGGAGTAAGTCTGGTCAATTGGAATGCCATTCTCGTTCTGCTGCCATTCTTGTTGATCGGTTTTTCAATGCTCCTTGTGCACAGCTATTCTCTCAACATTCTGCAGTTTGGAGATGACCAAGCCAGGCAAATGGGCATCGATGTGGATAAAGCACGGATGGCGATTATCATTTCCACTTCTCTCATTACGGCATCTGCGGTCTCCTTCGCGGGCATCATTGGGTTCGTGGGTCTTATCGTCCCCCATATTTACCGTATCCTTTGGGGCGCGGACCATCGCCGGCTGATCCCACTCAGCATCCTTGGCGGCGCTATCCTTCTCCTTTTCTCAGATGTTCTCGCTCGCACTGTACTGGCTCCTCGCGAAATTCCGGTGGGTATTGTTACCACCCTCATCGGCGTTCCCTTTTTTCTTTGGTTATTGCGAACAAAAAAGGTGTATTAGATCATGCTAAAAGCCAACTCCCTTTTTGCGGGCTACAAAAAAAAGCCATTCCTGAAGAATATCAATATTCAGGTAAACCCCGGCGAGATCATCGTGGTGATCGGTCCAAACGGGTCGGGCAAAACAACCTTGGTTCGCTCCTTGGCTGGGGATATCACCACTCTTTCCGGGGATGTCACTATCAACGATGTGCCCATCAACAAAATGAAGGCACGCGACCGCGCGAAACTGATTTCGGTGGTCCCGCAATCTTCTTCTTTGCCGGGCAGTTTTACCGTGGAAGAAACGGTCTCTTTTGGCCGCACTCCCTACCTCAATATATTTGGCAGGATCAACGCGGAAGATGAACAGATTGCCATCCATTCCCTTGAGCGAGTAAACGCCCTGGAATTGCGCGACCGCAAGGTGGGGGAGATTTCTGGTGGAGAGCAGCAACGGGTCTTGCTTGCGCGCGCCATTGCCCAACAGACCCCCATCATGCTCATGGATGAGCCTACCACCTATCTCGACCTGCATTACCAGGTCAATTTTCTCAATCTGATCAAAAAACTAGCTGTAGAAGACAACAAAACCATCATTGTAGCCCTGCACGACCTCAATCAGGCCGCCAGTATCGCTGATAGGATCCTGTTGCTTAGCGAAGGGCAGATCATCGCCTTTGGTTCCCCCCGAGAGGTTTTACGAGAAGATATCATTTCTTCCACGTATAATCTAAAGGTAAAAGTAAGCCCAATGGATGGTGAACCAGGCTTTTTGGTCATGCCCGAAAACGGATCGCAACCGAGGTGAACGTGAAAAAATTACAGGATAAGGTCGCCCTAATTACCGGTGGAACTAGTGGTATAGGGAAAGCCGTTGTGCAATTGTTTGCCAGTGAAGGCGCTAAAGTGATCTTTACAGGACGCCGGCAAGGCCACGGGGAAAAACTCGTCTCGGAATTGCAGGAAAAAGGTTTCCATACCGAATTTCTTCTTTGCGACCATACCCAAAAAGCTGATTGCGAAAAAGTACTCGAACATATCCAGAAAGCATATAGCCGACTTGATATCATGTTTAACAACGCGGGCATCGTCACCAAAGGCACCGCCGAAACCACTACCGAACAGGATTGGGACCAAACCATGGCGATCAATGTTACGGCGGTTTGGCGGATGTGCCGTTTGGCCATCCCGTTAATGCGGGCAAACGGAGGGGGAGTGATCGTTAACAATGGTTCCGATTGGGCGGTGGTTGGTGCGCTTAACGCCCTGCCATATGCTGTTAGCAAAGGCGCGGTAGCCCAACTCACTCGCAGCATCGCATTGGATCACGCCGCGGAAAATATTAGAGTGAACGCAATATGTCCGGGTGATACTTTTGTGGAGCGTTGGCTCGAAAAGGGGTATTTCGAGCACGAGTCGCCAGTGCGGTTGCAAGACGCGATCGCGGAAGCTGCCAGCTCTTTGCCAATGAAACGGTTTGCCGCCCCTGAGGAGATCGCTCGCTCCGTACTCTTTCTCGCCTCCGATGACTCCTCTTTTATGACCGGCCAGTTGTTGGTGGTAGATGGCGGAAATACCGCACGTTAAAAGATAACCTCAAGAATCACTCGTCAATTCAGCCTTCTTATGGGTAAAATAATACAGAAGGAAATTTACCGATGAGTGATGCATTCCAGCAATTCCTAGAGAAATACCCCTCCTACAAAAGTACCGAACATATAGATGAAATCAGAAAAACGGACTATAGCCGGCTCGACCGCGATGGTCATGTCTATCTCGATTTCACAGGTGCTGGTCTTTATTCAGAATCGCATGTGCGTGCTCACCAAGACTTACTGCTCAACAATACCTTTGGCAATCCCCATTCCAGCAATCCAACCTCGCTTGCCTCAACCAAAGTCGTTGAATCCGCCCGCCATTTCATCCTCGAGTATTTTCACGCCGATCCACAAGAATATGAAGTAATCTTCACGGCAAATGCCAGTGGCGCGCTTAAGATCGTGGGTGAAGCCTATCCGTTCCATAGTGGGGGCACATTTCTACTCACCTTTGATAATCATAACTCGGTCAATGGCATTCGTGAGTTTGCCCATGCCCGCGAAGCGGCTGTTCGCTATATTCCACTTGTTCTTCCCGATATGCGTGTCGATGAGGAATTGCTTGAGGAGCAATTAAATCAAATTGATCGGTCCGCCCCAAATCTGTTCGCTTTTCCCGCGCAATCAAATTTTTCCTCCGTCAAGCACCCACTCAGCTGGGTCGAAAAAGCCCACCGGTATGGGTGGGATGTGTTGCTCGATGCCGCGGCTTTTGCGCCAACCAATGATCTGGACCTGTCCAAAGTAAAACCTGAGTATGTGGTCTTATCCTTTTATAAGATATTCGGCTACCCAACCGGGCTCGGAGCGCTGATCGCGAAACGATCCGCGCTAAAAAAATTACACCGCCCGTGGTTCGCCGGTGGCACTATAACGGTAGCCTCCGTTCAGGGCGATAAGTTCTATCTGGCTGATGGCCATGCTGCTTTTGAAGATGGAACACCTGATTTTCTTAATATACCTGCCATCGAAACCGGCTTAAAACACATCCAATCCATAGGTATTACCTCGATCCAAACACGAGTTAGCTGCCTCACCGGTTGGTTGTTAGAACACCTCGCCACGATGAACCACTCCACCGGCGTACCGCTGGTCAAGATCTACGGCCCAACCAGCACAGAAGCGCGTGGAGGCGCGGTAACCGTAAATTTCTATGATAAGAACGGTAGCCCGATTGACCACCTCTCGGTGGAAACGGCCGCCAATAAACTTGGTATATCGCTCCGTACAGGCTGTTTTTGTAACCCAGGAGCCGGGGAGCTTGCCCTTGGAATCTCTCGTGTGGAGTTGGATGTTTGCTTCCACGGTCCCGGTCACGAGGAGCGCCTCAGTATCGATGATTTCCGCAGCTGCATCAACGGCAAATCTTCCGGTGCGGTGCGTATCTCGGTGGGGCCAGTGACAAATTTCAACGATGTGCAGGCCTTCTTGGCCTTCGCTCGTGGGTTGTTAAACTAACGATTATTATTACCCATCAGTTGGTGATGGATAATCCTTACCTTGGTCCTGAACAAAGCGATAGCACAAATTACCAAAGTTCACAATGTCATCTTGTACAAGGACTTTTCCGCTTTCGTGGACAGAGCTGTAATTTACCCATGTTCCTGTTAGTGAGCGCTCATCAAAAATAACAAATGCGCCTTCCTCATTTCGAACAATTCGCGCGTGTAGCTTCGAAATAGAACGATCATTTAGTACAACATTTGCCATTTTTGGGTCTGAGCCGATCCGAACCATTTCGTTATTCAAGGTTAGGACGCTTCCCCCACTCGGCGCTCCATCCTCTTTTAATGGCAAAAGGTGAGCCTCCAGTTTCACGGTTTGTTTTGAAAGCCACGGCAAAACTTTTTTCTCATTTTCCCGAACAACTGTCACGATCGGTTCGTGGCGTGGTGCTTCAACAGGAACACTCTTCTTAGCTGGCGCAACGGGTTCTACCTCGGCAGGTTCACTTGCCTTCCGTTTTTTCCACAACCACCTCATCCCAAAACCGCCAACAATCAGTAACGCGATGATGGAAACGGCGAAATTATTCCCAAGCAAAACTCCAAAGATTCCACCGGGCGGTTCCGCAACCACCACTCGCACAGGTACCTCGCTGCTGCTCGAAACCAATCCATACACATCCTCAACTTCTATTCGCAAAGAGTGATAATCGCTGACTTGCAGTTGTTCTATGTTCCACGTAAAAGCGTTGAACGGTTCGGTTAGGTTTTCAGCGGTACGAATGCCATCCACAAAGAGGGTGGTGCGCCGAATTGTTCGCAACCGTTTATCTGGGAACTCGATAAGGGCTGAAATTCGAACTTCTTTGGGATAAAAGCTTTGTAGATCGAAACGGTTCTTTGGGTTATCTCGGGTGATCTCGATGGGTGGGGAAAGCAAGGTTACCACCGGTGCTTGAATATCGAGGGTGAATTTGAGTAACTGGCTTGATAAGGAGTACCCGCTATGATTAATTTGAACCGAAAAAGTTACATCCTCAGGTTGGCGCAGGGTAGTATCATAGCTGAGTTCGTAGACCGAACGAAATGGAGCGAACCATTTTTCTGGATAGGGAAGGGTTTCAGTGCCTGAAAAAGTTGCGTACTGACCCCCGGTTTGGTTCGCCAATTTGAACAATTCCTGCACGCCAGCCGTCTCGTAATAATTGGACGCGTCAGTAACCAGCACAAACACGTGAACTTTGGCTTGTTTTGCCCGGGCGAGCAGATCGCTTAGCCCAGCAGAATCCGTGTTGTTGAGATGCCCAGAAATTAGCAGGATTGCTTTTTTGATACCAGGTGAATTGGGGCTGTCCTGGGCGACATCAAGCGCATAGGATAACGCGGAAAGGCTGCTAGTAGAGGTGTTGAGCAGAGGGTCAAACCCATCAACCTTGTTTTTCCAGTCAAATGGGCTTAGCTTAGAACCGATAATCCCTCCGTTCCAAACCAGAGCCATGCTGTCGTGGTTGGTTGCGGGTAAGGTATCGGCCCAGTTCTGCAGGTGAGCCACCACTTTATCGTACCGCGAGACGCCGGCGCCGTCGCGAATGGCGAGGGAGAAGCTTGAGTTGAAAGCTACAATGATGTTTAGTGGGGTTTGAAGAGAAGTCAGTTTAGAAGGTTTGTATTCAACACCATTTTCAAGGATGGTGATCTCATTTTGCGTGATATTTGGTAAAAAACTGCCTTTTTCATCGAAGGCATTAAGGTAGGTTGTGATGGTGGGAAAGGTACTTAGATCTGGTTGGGTTATTTCGGCATAACTAAGCCCTTGCCCATACGCCATCATCCATGGCTGAAGGAGGAGTAGGCAAAGAACAGTAATGGTGGAGAGGTTGAGTCTATTCGGTTGCTTCATAAGGTTAGTTAGATACCCCAATCATAATCCAAATCATGACACGAAACAAAAAGACCTGGATCATCTTCAGGTCTTTTTGTTCATAAGTACGTCTATTCCCACTCGATCGTAGCGGGCGGTTTGCTAGTTACATCGTAAACAACACGGTTGATGCCCTGAACTTCATTCACAATGCGGGTGGAGACCTTGGCCAATAGTTCATATGGCAGGTGTACCCAATCGGCGGTCATAAAATCATCGGTCAGCACGGCGCGTAAGGCGCAGGCTTCCTGATAGGTGCGCTGGTCGCCCATCACGCCTACCGAACGAACCGGCAACAGCACCGCGAAAGCCTGGCTTGTTCCAGCACCTTTGCCAAGGAATCCGGCGCTGGTGAGCTCTTCCATAAAAATGGCATCCGCTTCTTTTAAACGGCCAATGCGCTCAGGGGTTACTTCCCCAAGGCAGCGTACAGTGAGCCCCGGCCCTGGGAACGGTTGTCGCCACACCATATCGTGGGGCAGCCCTAAAGCTTCTCCCACAGCGCGCACTTCATCTTTAAATAAGTAGCGCAGCGGTTCCACTAACTCAAAGGTCATATCCTTGGGTAATCCCCCCACATTGTGGTGTGTTTTTATCTTGGCAGCCTTGTTCCTATCAGGGGCAGAGCTTTCCACAACATCAGGGTAGATGGTACCCTGCACTAAGAATTTAGGTTGGCCAACCGCTTTTGCTTGCTGCTCAAAGATGCGAATAAACTTTTCACCAACGATCTTACGCTTTTCTTCTGGTTCAGTGACCCCTTTGAGGACGGCAAAATAATCATTTCGGGCATTTACGGAAACAAATTCAGACCCTAACATGCTAGTAAAGGCAACGTTCACTTGCTCAGGTTCGTTCTTTCGCAACAAGCCGGTATCCACAAACACGCAAACCAATTGGTTTCCAATTGCTTTATAAACCAAGGCAGCCGCTACCGAGCTATCCACCCCGCCGCTGACAGCTGCCAGCACGCGGTTGCTGCCAACCTGCTGACGTATCTTCTCGATCGAACGTTCGATGATCGAGAGGGGAGTCCAGTCAGGGGTGATCCCGCATATTTCCACCGCGAACCTGCGTAGGATCTCTGCTCCGCCCAAAGTATGGTTCACTTCCGGGTGGAATTGCAGCCCATAAATCTTGCGCTGACGATTTGCCATTGCCGCATAAGGGCTATGAGCGCTGCTCCCGATCACTTCGAACCCCTTCGGCAGTTCCGTTATGCGATCCCCGTGCGACATCCACACTTGGAATTCACCCTGTCCGAATAATTCATTTTCGTCCCCGGGTTGAACAAACGCCTTGCCGTATTCCCGCTGCGGGCTCGGATCCACTTTGCCGCCCAAGGCGTGGGTGAGAGCTTGCATCCCGTAACATATGCCAAGGATGGGCAAACCTACCGATAAAACAAAATCCTGCAAAACAGGAGCTCCTTCTTCATAAACCGAATTTGGTCCGCCCGATAGGATGAAGGCCCCCGGGTCGATCGCCATGATCTTTTCTTCAGGCGCGTCCCAAGGGAAAAGTTCGCAATAAATATTCGCTTCCCGTACTCTGCGGGCGATCAGTTGCGCGTATTGTGAGCCAAAATCGAGAATGGCGATGGAGTTATGCATGGCTTTTTATGTCTATCACATCATTCAGCAAAGGTGATCTTGCCATCATCCAGCGACGCGATAACAGCCAGCGAGTGAACTGGTACCCCCAGCTTACTCAAGGCTTCGCGTCCGCCTTCAAAATCTTTTTCGATCAGCGCGCCGATGCCAACGATCTTAGCGCCGGCGGTTTCAGCTAACCTTACCAACCCAAGGATGGTGGCGCCTGTTGCCAAAAAGTCGTCGATGATCAGGATTCTTTCGCCATGGCCAAGGTGTTCAGGAGAGATGATCAACTCAACCATGCGCCCTTTGGTATGGGAAGGGGCAAGCGTTAGGTAGACTTGGTCGGGCATGGTGATCGGCTTGGTCTTGCGGGCATACACTACTTGGCAGCCAAGGTGAAAGGCGGTGGTAAGAGCTGGCGCGATTCCGCTGATTTCAGCTGTGAGTACTTTGGTAGCGCCAACATCTTTAAATCGTTTGGCAAATTCCTTGCCGCACTCATCCATCAATGCTGGGTCTACTTGATGGTTGATGAAGCTATCCACCTTTAAAATACCATTGCCAAGGACGCTGCCCTCAGCCAAGATCTTCTTCTTTAATTGTTCCATGGACTCTCTCCAGATCTAAATTTGTCTATGCAAGTTGATATACTTATTTTACAACGCGACAATTCAATTTGGATAGTGATATTGTATTAAAAAATGACGCAATTCGATCTTGAATGAAGTTTGTTTTTATGCTAAAGCGGCTTCTACCGCTGAAATAGCGTGTATGGTGGTGGTTGGGTAAACCTTCAATGGGCTATCGCTCTGCTTCACCAACAACTCGATCTCCGTGCAGCCCAAAATCACCGCCTCTGCACCCCTTGCTTTCAGGCTTTCTATGATCTTGATGTATTGCTGTCGTGAACTTGGCTCGATGCGGCCAAGGCAGAGCTCGTTATAAATTACCTGATGCACCAGATCCCTTTGTTCCTCATCCGGAATGAGAACTTCCAGCCCGTATCGGTCGGTGAGTCGCCCCTTATAAAAATCCTGTTCCATGGTGAATTTAGTGCCCAGCAAACCTATCTTTTTGTATCCGTCCTGCTTTATCTTTTCAGCGGTCGCGTCAGCGATATGAAGAAAAGGGATGGTTACATTACGGATAATCTCGGGCGCGGAAAGGTGCATGGTATTGGTGCACAGAACCAAAAAATCGGCTCCGCCCTTTTCTAAGTCTTGGGCTGCCTTCACCAGGACCTTTGCGGCATCACCCCACCTGCCCTCGTGCTGCATCTGCTCGATCTCAGCGAAATCTACCGACACCATCAGGCACTTGGCAGAGTGCAGCCCGCCAAGTTTCTCTTTCACAACCTCATTGATTACGCGGTAATACTCCAACGATGATTCCCAGCTCATCCCACCGATCAGTCCTATCGTTTTCATGGCAACCTCTTTGGCGTTATTTCTGTTTCTTTCGCTTCATTATACAACTCGCTAACAAAAAAACTCTGCGGCACGGGGCATCAGCAGACCTTCTGGGTGGGAGCTCGTTAGCTTTTTGATGGGGTATGCCAGCCGCTAAAATCCCAATCTGCCAGTGCGGCGCGCAACTCCGGTTTGCTGTGCAGCCCAAATTTGTGCAGCACATTACGCATGTGAGTTTTCACCGTTTCGCTCGAGATCAGCAAGTTCGAGCCGATCTGCCGGTTGGTGTAATCCAGGCAGGCCAGCGCCGTCACTTGTTGCTCACGCGGAGATAGCTCATCCCAGCGAGAGCGCACGGCTTGGGTGCTGGTGCGCTTGGCGATCGCGTCCGCGATCAGCTCGGCGTACAGCGCTTCTTCCGGCACCTTCTCGCTGCGAGCGATCGCTTCCACAATGCTGAGAAAATGCCCCTTCTGCAGGCTATGGCCCACCTCTTTTTCCGTTCTCGGTATCAATTTGCTGATTATCTGGTTCAACTGGTCCATGCCCTTATTATAACAGAACATAAGTTCTAATAAAAGAGGCCGCGGAAGGGGATTAGTTAGGAATTTCTGCTATACTTAATCGCAAGGAATAAACCAAATACCAAGGGGAATTATCTATGCCTGTTCATTGTTGCGTTGCTTCGCCAGCCGCAGGAAAAACCAAAGCCTGCATTGAAAAGATCCAAATCACCTTAGCCGCTAATTTGTTTGCCGAGGTTTGGGTAATTGTGCCGGGTAGTTTACAAGCCGTTCATTTTCGCCGTCGTCTCGCGGAAGCGGGTGGCGCCGTGGGGGTGACGGTTGGTACATTTCAGAATTTCGCTTTTACCGTCCTCGAAAAAACAACCTCTAGTCTTCCTATCGCTCCTGTGCCATTCACAAATATGGTCCTAAACCAAGTGATCGACCAAGCTAGCGAACTCGGGGAGATCGACCACTACGCCTCGGTGAAAGATTTCCCTGGGTTTATTACGGTCTTGCGAGACGCTTTTCGGGAGCTAAATTTCGCTTTTGTGTCGCCAGATCAATTCATTGAGGCAGCAAAAACGGAAGGGAAAGGAACCCAAGAGTTAGCTGCCTTGTACCAAGCCTACACAAAAAGAATGGAAGAGATTGGCTGGGGCGATACCAGTGACGTGGCCCGAAAAGCCCTGCGTGAAATAAATGCCCGCCCCGGGTTGTTTTCCAAGCTCAGATTGGTGGTGGTAGATGGGTTTGACTCCTTTACCAAAGCCGAAGTCGCGGTATTGCAAGGGATCGCTTCTCAGGTATCTGAGCTATTCATCACCCTGCCCGGCGACCGTCATTCTTTCCGCGAAGCGCACAAACGCGCCATGGAAGGCTTGCGCAACCTCGAGAAAGCGCTGCCGCTGCGGTTTGTGGAGTTGGACGCGAAGCCTTACCTCCCCGAGATCGTCGACCAGATCGAGCGTACCCTTTTTGAGCAATCCTCCCTAACGTCAGCACCCCCTTATGCCGAAACCTTTATGGCACGGCCTTACCTGTTGGAGGTGTACTCGCCCGAGGCGGAGGTGCGTGAAGCGCTGCGTTGGTTAAAGGCGCGTATCATTCGCGATGGTCTATTGCCATCAGACTGTGTTATCTTTACCGCTGATGCTGACCAGTACGAACCGGCTATCCGTTTGGCGGCCAGTGAATTTGGTTTGCCCGTTCACTTTTTTCGCAAACGAGCCTTTGCAACCTATCCAGTGGGCGCGGCTCTCCTCAACATGATCAATTTACCGGTGGATGAGTACAGAACCCACCCCTTGTTCAACTTCCTTCGTTCTCCTTTTTTCAAAACACCCCTTGGCGATGATCGAAGCATGGTGGATGACTTAGACGCCCTAAGCCGTTATGCCCGCATAACCGGCGGAATCGAACAATGGGATGAGTTATTTGGCCGTTTACTAAAAGCGGAAACGGCAAACCAGGAAGAAGAGAACTGGGATTACCACCGGAAAAATTTACCAGATAAAGAGCGAGTTCAGCGGTTAAAAGAAGCCTTCATTGCAATTTTATCTACTTTAATGGCTTTTACCGACCAACAACTTACTCGTGCGGAGTGGGTGTCGAGTTTCGAAAAAACGCTCGGCGACCTAGGTTTTTATGAGTTGGCGATGGTAGAAGCGGGCGAAAAAATCCTCGATTCGTTCTTTGAGTCGCTGCGAGCGCTGGTATTAAGCGAAAGTGTGTTGGGCGCGGATAGAATCGATTACCCAACATTTGCACATACCATCACCGCAACCATCACTTCACTCAGTTTGCCTGAACCAGTCGATTTTGCGCCCACTGGTACGATTTTGGTTGGCAGTTTTTTGGAGGCAAGGGCAGTGCGTTACAAGGCAGTCTGCATCATCGGCATGAGCGAAGGCAATTACCCGGTGCGAGAGCGGACAGATCCTTTCCTATCCGAATCAATTCGAACCAAGTTGGGTCTGGAGAACAAACTCGAACGAGATCAGGGTAGTTTGTTCTATCAGGCGGTTACCCGTTCCGACCAATTCTTCCTGCTTACCCGTGCCTACCTCAATGAGAATGGCGAAAAATGGGAAGCCTCCCCCTATTGGCTCAATATTGTCGCTAACTTAGGGAAGGGCATTGTTAAAACAATCAATTCCAAAAACCAGATAGCCATCGAAGACGCCGCCTCCGAGCAGGAAGTGCTCTTCCTCTCTCGTGGCAAATTGAATTCCGCCTTCGAATCCTTGAGTTATCACCTCGACCACCTTCGGCACTCATCTTCTTTACTTCGCGCCCGCAAGCAAACAGACCAATTCGATCAATACGATGGCAGACTTCCAACTCTCGCGGATTTGCTCACAAGCCACTTTTCCACGAAATACACTTGGTCTGCCTCTCGCCTCGAAACATACGCGACCTGCCCCTTCTTCTTCTTTAGCGGCTCAGTCCTAAAATTGGATGACCGTTTGGAACCTGAAGAAGATTATGATGTGGCACAGCTCGGTAGTATTTACCACCTAATTCTCGAGAAGCTATTTAGTAACGTGGAGCAAAAACAGGATATCGAAGCGCTGCAAGAAGCGCTCCCCATTATCGCGGCGGAAATCTTCAGAGATGCCCCAAATAAATTCGGCTTTCGAACATCGCCCTTGTGGGTGGTTCAACAAAAAGAAATTCTGCGAACATTGAGTAGCACTCTCATCCAGTTGGTGGGTATAAGTCAAAATTGGTGGCCTACCTATTTTGAACATCGCTTTGGTTTTAGCGGAACTCCCCCATTGGCGGTTGTGGAAAACGGAGAGGAGTACCTCTTCCGCGGCAGCATCGATCGTATTGATGTACACCAAACCAAGGGTCGCCTCAGGGTGATTGATTATAAAACCGCTTCTTCAATGAACAACAAAGATTTTATTGAACAAAAAAAACTACAATTCGTTCTTTACGCCATGGCGGTTGAAGACCTGTTTAAGCTGGGTCCGGTAAGTGATAGCATCTACTTTAGTATTAATGCCGGCAAGATCATCGGACCCAATATCAAAGATATTACCGAAGAAAATGATATCCAAAAAAGAACCATGTTTGCGGCAGCCACACAAACCGTTGCCCAGTTTGTGACACAAATTCGGGCAGGTGAGTTTATGCCAACAAAACCTGAAGACGGCTGCCCCAGTTATTGCCCAGCTTCTTCTTGGTGTTGGCATTACGTTCCAAAGGATATATAGGGGGAAAAATGAACAAACTAGATGCCTTAATTGATTTTTTCAAACTATCGGACCAGCAACGCGCGCCTGTCTTGCTCAGCGATAAAAATGTCATCGTAACCGCTGGTGCCGGTAGCGGAAAAACGAGAACGTTGGTAGCTCGGTACGCCGCTCTCCTGTACCAATATCAAGACCCGCGTAGAGTGGTCGCCATCACTTTTTCCGATAAAGCCGCCCTCGAGATGCGCTCCCGGGTGCGCGATGCCATCATCACCCTGATCAAGAATGCCGATAATGAAGAAGATCGCCAGCTTTGGATCAGCATGAACCAAAAGGTAGATTCTGCCCGCATCAGCACGATACACAGCCTTTGCGCTGAAATTCTACGCAATCACCCCTCCGAGGCGGCCATCGACCCGCGCGCCGCGGTATTGGATGAAGCCGAGATCGCCGCGCTTTTTTCAGAGGTGATTCGTGATACCCTGCAATTGCTGGCGAATGACCCAATATTTGAACCTGTCTTTGAAAACATCAAGATCAGAAATATTGAAAAGATCTTAAAGTTCTTCCTGTCAAATCGATTACGCATCGATGAGATTCTAGAGTCCACACCCGATTACCATCTGCGCGTAGCGGAATTCTTCCAATCATTCATGACTGACCCTAAAATTCGCCAATGGATCGATTTGTTTGCCAGCATGTCTGATCAAGAGCTGATCGATGACAATCGCTATGATCTCATCAAAGGGTTGTTGGGCGAGTTTAACAAGGCAGAGGCATTCATCGAACAAGGGAATTACACCGAAGCGATGGAAGCTCTGCATATAGCACGTAATGAGTATATGAAGTTGAGCAAAGGTCGAAAGAACGTCACCTCCTATACCGCGTTGGTCGAATTTCGCGAGTACTATGACAAGGTCTTTTCCCACGTCATCGACGGCCAAGAGGTACTGAACGACCCAGTTTATGACTTGGTAAGAAGTTTAGTTACCGAAATGTTTGGCATAGTAAAACAAAATTATGAACAGGCATTAACAGACCGACAAAAATTAGATTTTGACAGTTTGGAATTTTACGCCCGAGAATTGCTGCAAATTCCGCACGTTCGCGCCCATTGGCAGAACGAGATCTCAGCCCTGTTAGTGGATGAGTTCCAAGATACCAATACCCGTCAGCGCGACTTGGTGGATGCGTTGACCGAAGACCAACCGGGAAAATTATTCATGGTGGGCGATGCCCGCCAATCTATCTATCGTTTCCGCCAGGCAGATGTCTCGGTCTTTCGCGGGGTACTGGAAAAGACATCCAAGGTAGGGTATCGCAAAGATCTCAGCGTTTCTTACCGCACCACTCAACCATTGCTGAACGCGGCCGGCCAATTGCTGGCATCCGCAATGGGAACCGTTCAGGATGACTCCCGTCTTTATAGCATTCCTTACACCGCGCTCGATGCTCACCGCAAGGAAGTAGAGCCGCATATAAAACCGCCCCATATTGAAGTTCTCCTGGCAAAAGGATACAAAGATGAGCTTCCGCGAAAAGCCATGGGGAGGATGCTGGCAAAAAGATTGGTCGAACTTCGAATGGAAGAGCAAATAAAAGATTGGGGCGATGTTGCCATTTTGTGCAGAGCAAGCTCTTCCTACGCTTTTTACGAAGATGCCTTCGAAGAATTGGGTATTCCCTATGTCACGGTAGCCGGCCGTGGGTTTTACGAGCGGGCGGAAGTTAGAGATGTCATCAACATTCTGCGCGCCTTGGCAGACCCAACCGACGACCAAGCCATGGCGGGGCTGCTGCGTTCTCCTGCTTTTGGGCTTTCTGATGCCGCACTTTACCACCTTCGTCAAGGCAACGCCAATGCTCCAAGAAGATTCTTTTCCGCGCTCCGAATGGATCATGCCTCCATATCTCAGGCTGACCAAACATGCCTAAGCAACACCCGCCAAGTATTGGACTTGCTTCTGCCTCTGGTGGATCGGGTTCCGGTATATGAACTTATGAAAACCGTGATTAACACCACTCATTACCGCACCATTCTGGCAATGGCTGAAGGGGGCAATGCGTCGGGCAGGGAATGGCGCAACATCGATAAATTGATCAATGACTGTCAAGCGGCAAATCACCTGGTTCTCAAAGACTATCTTGAGTTTATCGATACCATCGCCGAGGAAGGTGTTCGCACCGGTGAAGCGCCATCTGAAGCGCTTGGCGCGGTGACCATTATGACCATACACAAATCCAAGGGGTTGGAGTATCCACTCATTGTCCTTGGTGATGCCGCGCGAAAACCCCCGCCCCAAGGACCGATCGCCTTCATCGATCCAAAATCAGGAATCGTATTTCGCACGGAAACGAATTCTGTCCATTATAAAATTGCCAACGAGTTGGAGAAAGATCAAGAACAAGAAGAACGCAATCGTTTATTCTACGTTGCCCTCACTCGCGCCAAAGATAAGTTGATCATCAGCGGACACCAAATGTTGGGGCGAGCATCGACCCTGAACGGTTGGATGGCGGGCGTGGACAGGGTTCTCAAGTTTGATGAAGAAACCGGGTTAAGCGATAAATTGGTGGGCGATAGTCTTTACCGCATACTCATAAGTGACAAAATGCCCGAGGTCCCCGACCATCCGGCAACAGCGCCTGGTACATTCGATGAACCGAAACCATTGTTGGCTGCTCCGCTTTTTCAACCTGTGCTGCTGGGTGCCGCCCCAATTGCCAGCGAAGAGAACACCGCTATCACCCCTCCAACGCGCGCCAGCGGATACTTTTTCGATGAATCGCCGCGGGTGGAAGGCTCGATCATTCATAAGGCCATCGAACTTGGTCTAGACCCAAACCAAGCTGCCTTTCCGGCATTTGTGGAAAACTTTATGCTTAGTGAGGGTGTTGTTGATCCCGCGCAAAAGGAGCGTATCGTCCGCCGCGTAAACACTCTGCTCGGCAGATACTTGCGACACCCTCTTCAGCAAAAGATAGCTTCAGCCCAAGATCGTTATCATGAGATACCGTATACCTATATTACGAACGGCAAGCTTCAAAATGGCATTATCGACTTGGTTTACCGAAATGGTGAAGAATGGGTCGTGCTCGATTTCAAAACAAATTACATCAACACAGCTGAAAAGAAAGCATATTTATTGGCTCGTTACTCCGAGCAACTAAATCGCTATTCAGATGTGCTGCAGCAACAAATGGGCATTCGCGTCAAAAAGGTCCTCTGTTTTTTGGATGATCATGATAGTGTTTCCCTAACGGAATTGGTGTAAAACAAAACAGCCCCGAAAATTTTCGGGGCTGTGCTTTTTCTTCAATCTAAACCTAAACGAACAATTCCGTCAGTTCAAATTTATCTACATCCACCAATCCCAGATCGGTGAGTTTTAGGCTCGGGATGACCGATAACGCCATAAAGCTGAGAGCCATAAACGGATCCACCAAGCTGCTTCCAAGCGTTTTGTTTGCGCTTATCAGCGCATCATACTGTTGCCGTACCACATCGATCGGTTGGTCGCTCATCAGCCCCGCGATCGGCAACGGAAGTTTGGCGAGCACGCCTTGAGGCCCCACTACCACCATGCCGCCTTGCATCGCGATGATCTCCCTAACCGCTAATTCCATACTTAGGTCATCCGCGCCAGCGACAACAATGTTGTGATGGTCATGTGCAACGGTACCCGCTATCGCCCCTTGTTTCAAACCAAACCCCTTAATAAAGCCTAAACCTACCTTGCCGGTACCGAAATGCCGTTCCACTACCGCCAATTTGATGATGTCGCGGGATGGATCAGCGATGGCCATGCCGCCTTTCACTAGTGCTTTTTCGATCAAGTGATGAGTGACTAGTTGATCGGGAATGGTTTCGATAACCCGCATCATCTCTGATTTAGCGGGAATACTGAAGTTCAGCTTGTCAAGGCGAACGTTCATGGTTCCACGGGTCTTGTTCGTTTGTGTGGGTTGCTCCCAATCCAGCATCTTGCCATTTTCAGCCGCTAGCTTACCACCGTAAAACACCATCTCAGGTTCAGGTGATTGTAGATCACTGAAAACGATCAGATCGGCTCGTCTGCCTGGCGCAATAGCGCCGCGGTCAGTAAGGCCAAAATAGCGGGCGGGGTTGATCGTTCCAGCTTTGATCGCTAACAACGGGTCTGCCCCCGCTTTGATGGCTGATTTAATGATGTAGTTGATCGACCCGTCATCTTCCAGATCATGAGGATGGCGGTCGTCAGTGCAAAGGCACACCCGGTCAATCGTATCTTTGTTGAAGAGACCCTTTAGGGCATCCAAGTTCTTCGCTCCGGTAGCTTCCCGGATGAAGATGGTCATGCCCAGCCGTAGTTTTTCCATCGCCTCATTCAAATCCACGCATTCATGATCCGAACCAACCCCTGCCGCAATGTAAGCGTTCAGCTCTTTCCCTTTTACTCCTGGGGCGTGGCCATCGATCGGTTTGCCTTCGTAAACCTTGATCTTCTGCAGCACTCGTCTATCGCCATACACCACACCGGGGTAGTTCATCACCTCGCCCAGCCCAATGACCCACGGGTTGTTGAGTAAGGTAGCTAGATCATAAAATTCTAATTGGGACCCGCTTGTTTCCATATTTGTAGCCGGCACACACGATGGCGCGTCAACAAACATGCTCATCGGCCCGTATTTCGCGTCTTGAAGCATAAAACGGATGCCCTCCAGACCAAGCACGTTGGCGATCTCGTGCGGGTCAGAGACCACCGTTGTGACACCATGAGGAATGACAACGCGGGCAAACTCGCGAGGGGGTACCATCGAACTTTCAATGTGCACATGAGCATCTATAAACCCTGGGCATAAATACTTACCATCCAGATCGATCTCTTTCACCCCCATATAACCTTTACCAATGCCAGCGATCCATTCTTCTTTTATGGCTACATCGGTTAGGTACACCTCATTGCTAAACACATTGACCAGCTTGGCATTTCTGAACACCAAGTCCGCTGGTTCTGCTCCCCTGGATACCAGTAATAGCTTCTCAGTTTCCATTCAATGGTTCCTTTCTTTCTAATTATTGTAATTGATTTAGCCCTTTCAGAGATGATGTTAGGGAAAAATGGGCCAGAAGGATTGTGGGTAACCGGGATGGAATATTGTTTTTTAAAAAACATGATCAAGGAACAAGCCTCTGGAAAAAATTAGTACAGATTGGGGATGTGAGAAAAGCGATTTACCCACTACAATAGTTTCGGATTCTAGAGGTTTCACTCAGGAAAATTTAACGATATGCCAATAGTATCAAGGATGGTTCCAGAGCTCGATTTGCTCTATGTGCTTGTTGTTGGTGAGAGTAGTATGGAAAGTTTGATCGAATATCGATCCAGCAAAATGAATATCGCCTTACTCGATCATCCAAATTTATCGATTTTGGTCGATTTCACCAAGGGAAATATAGAGATCGGGTTACCAGCAATAAAAGCCTTGATGAAGATAAATAAACAGGAATACGAAGCCAAAGGTGATTTGCTGAAAACGGTTGTGGTTAGCAACAGCAGTTTTTCAATGATCATGGCCGAAACCATTCGGCTGATCGGGGATGGTTTGCCTCTGAAACTGGAAGTTTTTACGACGGTTCCAGATGCTTTAAAAGCATTAAACCTCGCTGATCATCTTGAAAGAATCATCACATTGCGGGAACAAATGCTCTTAGGTGGAGATACAACCTATCTATAATCCCCCGTTTGTAATAATGTCCT
>CAZSLN010000015.1:0-10664 GCA_964607645.1 uncultured Anaerolinea sp. | reverse complement strand
TTACCTGCAAACTAAAAGAAGACATAATGCCTTAATAATGTCCTAATAAATACCAAAAAAGACCGTCTGCTATGACCGATCATCTGTCGTGATAAAGGTGGTCTTTTTATGTTAGCTGAAATCGTATCCTACTAAGTTGGAATAAAATGAGCGGAATGCGGCTGATCTTATCAAAAGCATTAAGGCTGGCCCTTTTGGTAAAAACATCGAATTTATTAGCCTCTATCACATCCAAAATGCCTCTATAAAAACCGGATGCGGCTGCAACAGCTGCTTGCCCATCCTTCTCAAGGTATGTGATCCCTTTTTCTGATTCCGTATATATTTCCCGAACGCGGACTATCTGGTACTTCATAAACTCAACCCATTTCGGGGTGATCGCTCCACTGGCTAATTCATCTTCGCTGATATCAAAAGAACGTAATTCCGTCATTGGTAAATAGATTCGTCCGTTGCGCTGGTCTTCTCCCACATCACGCAAAATATTGGTGAGTTGTAAAGCAACCCCTAGATTGATGGCATATCGCAAGGCTTCGGAAGATTTGAAACCAATAATGTACATACTCATCAATCCAACGGTAGAGGCAACGCCGTAACAATAGGTTGTTAAGTCATCAAAGGTGTCGTAACGATTTTGGGTTAGGTCTCTGGCTACGCCATCGATCAGCTGCAATGCATAGCGGGGCGGTATGTTATAGCAATTTAAAACGTGAGCCCACGCTCGAGCGATCAGGTCATCCTCTAGTGGGGCAGTATCGCCCGAAACGACCTCTCGCCAATAGGATAGCTGAGCTTCACGATCCTCTCCGCTGCCTTCATCCACAATATCATCCACAGTGCGGCAAAAAGCATACAGTACTCTAACTGCGTCCCGTTTTTCTACAGGTAGCAGGCTGGTTGCCAAATAAAAGGATCTGCTATGCTGCTTGGCTACCTCACCGCATTGAGAGAAGGCCCAATTCAAAAGGCCGTACTCGTCTCGACGATAAACCGAAACAGGGTTGGCGATCGGCGGAAGCATCGAGCCTGCGAGCGATATTAATATGTTTTCCCAATGTGCATGCATAGGTTACTCCAATCGTATATACATTTTACAGAGATTTGATGAATTGTCAAGTAATTGTAAAGATATATTGACAAAATCTAGACAAAAGATATAATCTGATTACAAATAAACAGCAAAGGTATTACGAATCAACAGGAGCTAGTTATGACAATAAAACCAACAGCGGTAGTGATCGGCGCGGGCATTGGCGGTATCGCCACCGCCGCTAGGCTGGCAAAGAGCGGCTACGATGTTACTGTGCTTGAAAAGAATGAAAATTCTGGCGGGCGCTGCAACCAAATTCTCCGGGATGGACATCGATTTGATGTTGGTCCCACCCTATTTTTAATGCCTGAAGTTTGGGAAGAAACCTTCGCCTTTTTGGGCGAAGAGATGAAGAATCATCTCGATCTCACACGGATCGACCCTACCTACAAGGTGCATTTCACCGACGGCCTTCAAATTCAGCTAACGTCTAACATCGGGGCTATGCAAGAGCAGCTTGAAAAAGTGGAAGCGACTGCCTTCACTGGTTTTTTGAACTACATCGCCGAAGGGTCAAAACATTACAAATTATCGGTACAAAAATTCGTTGGTCGAAATTTCTATAATATTTTTGAATACTTCAGCCTCGAGAATTTACCCCTTCTCTTCCAACTCAAAGCGCTACAAAAACATTACACGAACGTGAGCCGTTTTTTCAAGGATGAGCGGTTGCGAGCTGTCTTTACCTTCCAAAATATGTATCTTGGGCTAAGCCCTTTCGATGCTCCTGCCACCTACTCTTTATTGCAGTACACCGAATTAGCGGAGGGTGTGTGGTTCCCTAAAGGTGGAATGTACCAAGGGATCCGATCTCTCACTGCCATCGCCGAAAAAGTAGGCGTCAAATTTATTTACAATTCCCCGGTTAAGAAGATCAATGTATCTCGGTCGAAGGTTGATAGCGTAACAACCGAAGATGGTTCTACCTATTCGGCGGATGTCTTTGTTGGCAATGCGGATCTTCCTTATATCTACCAAGACCTGCTTCCCGATGTTGCCGCCGGGAAAGCCCTGGATAAAAAACTCTATACCTGTTCTTCCATTATGTTTTATTGGGGGGTCAAAAAGAGCTATCCCCAAATTGGCTTTCATAATATCCTGCTCGGCAGTGATTACAAGGCTTCCTTCGATCGGGTTTTCAATGACCACACCCTCCCTGATGAGCCAAGTTTTTATGTTCACGCTCCCGCTCGAATCGACCCCGATGCCGCGCCCGCGGGTGAAGAAACTCTTTACGTACTCGTCCCAGTAGGTCACCTCGATTCTTCCAACAAAGATCAATGGCCTGCCTTGGTAGATCGCGCCCGAGAAACGGTTTTCAAACGCCTCGAAAGCGAAATGGGCATCAGCGACCTGCGCGAAAACATCAAGTTTGAGATCATCAATACCCCGCTCACTTGGAAAAAGAAATTCAATTTGGTAAAAGGCGCGGCTTTTGGGCTTAGTCATAATTTTTGGCAGGTCGGTTTCCTTCGTCCGCAAAACCGCCATGCCAAATATAAAAATATGTACTTCGCCGGCGCTTCAACCCACCCCGGAACAGGTCTTCCGATTGTCTTACTTTCTGCTCGATTAACAACCGAGCGAATTTTGAAAGAAATGGGTACAATATCTGTACAAAACATGGTTAAAAATTAATTTGATCCATTACTCCATTTTAGAAAGCACTTGACGTATGAATAGAAACCCGATTTACAATTTGAAGGCGGTATTAAAAGACACTGGTTTAAAACCGGATGTATTGCGTGCTTGGGAGCGGCGCTATGGATTGCCAAACCCGGAGCGTACCGAAGGCGGGCACCGGCTCTATTCGGAATATGATGTTGCAATACTGAAGTGGCTGATCCAACGTCAGGGCGAAGGTTTATCAATTTCCCATGCTGTAAAAAAATTGCAAGAGGAACTATCCAGCGGGCTGGATCCCTTGAATGTGAATTTGGTAAGTTCCTATGAAAATCCCAATGCGGCGTTCGAGAATCAGGGCGAAAATTCGCTGGCTGCCCTTCGCAACGCCTGGTTAAAGGCGTGTTTTAGTTATAACGAAGTGCAGGCCGAAGGGTATTTGAATCAGGCATTTGCCCTTTATTCGGTTGAAACCGTTTGTCTAAAAGTTCTCCAGCAAGGGATCGCTGAGGTTGGCTATTCTTGGTTAGGCGGTGAGGCAACCGTCCAACAAGAACACTACGCATCCGCCATGGCCTTGCGGCGGCTCAACTCGCTGATGCTGGCAACCCCGGCTCCAAATCGCCCCCATACCATTCTGATCTGCTGTCCTTCAGATGAATGGCATGCCTTCACCCCATTGTTGATCGCTCTCTTCTTGCGCCGCAAGGGTTTCAACGTTATCTATCTTGGGCCAAATGTGCCATCGAACCGATTCCAAGAGACCATCGATCAGATCAAGCCTTCCTTGGTCATTTTGTCAGCGCAGCAGCTAACCAGCGCGGCGGCTTTGCATAAATTATCGTTGACCCTACAAGAGTGCAATGCTTCCGTTTGTTACGGCGGCCGCATTTTTAATATCCAACCAAATCTGCGGGAGTACATCGCCGGTGAATTCCTCGGTGAGTCTATCGAAATCGCTTTAGCTAACGTCGAGAGATTGGTTTCAACCGCGCATACCATTTTTATTCATCGTCGCCCATCCGAAGAACAACTCGATACCCTTGAGCATTTCCTCAAAAACCGTCATCGCATCGACGCCATTATCAGCGTCAATATTCGATCGGTCTCCCAAATTTCCTATGAAAACCTCGATATTGCCAACCGTTTTATGGGCGATAACTTAGTGGCGAGTTTGGAGCTTGGAAGCTTGTCCTATCTCTACGGCGAAATTGAGTGGCTGCGAGTGTTGTTGAAAAACCAAAAGTTACCAGAAAACATCATCCCAGATTATTTCCGGATGTATTCCTCCGCGGTAGAAGAGACAATGCGTGAACACGGCCAAATCATTCGGCATTGGATCGAAACCCAAGTACTAAACCAATAATTCAGAATCAGGAACCCGTAATTCAAGTGAAAAATAAACCATTGTTCGCCATCTTTCTCGTAGTACTCATTGACTTATTAGGTTTTAGCCTAATACTTCCCTTACTCCCCTATTATGCCAAGACCTTCGGATCAAGCCAGTTAGTTACTGGTTTGCTCATCGCTTCTTATGCGTTAGCGCAATTGATCGGCTCCCCCATCCTCGGCCGCTTTTCCGACCGTTTTGGCCGCCGCCCTATCCTGCTAATTTCCATTTTCGGAACATTTCTTGGCTTTATCCTGCTTGGGATCGCCAACTCACTTCTGATCTTGTTCCTCGCCCGTATCTTTGATGGTCTCTCCGGTGGCAACATCTCCGTCGCTCAGGCATACATCTCGGATGTGACCGATGAGAAGAGCCGCGCGAAAGGGTTAGGAATGATCGGCGCGGCGTTTGGCCTTGGCTTCATTATCGGCCCGGTAACCGGCGGTTTTCTCAGCCAGTGGGGCTATAATGTCCCTGCCTTTTTCGCGGCGGGTATTTCTTTTATGAATATGCTGCTGATCTACTTTTGGCTTCCAGAATCATTGCCTGAAGAAAAACGCACCACCGCCAACAACCAAAAATCACCCATCACCCTTTCCGCTCTCATTGCCGCGATCAGCCGTCCCTTCACTGGTTCGATCTTGGTGAGCCGCTTCTTTTTTGGTGTTGCTTTTGCCCTCTTCCAAACCATTTTCTCCTTATATGCCATCCAACGATTTGAACTGGATGCCATTCAGATCAGTTACATTCTCACCTATGTTGGTGTTCTTTCTGTGGTCACACAAGGGTTTTTGGTTGGACGAGTTACTAAGTTGCTTCGTGAAGATACACTGATTTTGATCTGTATCATGTTGATGACGGTGAGTTTGGTTGGGTGGGGTTTTGTTTCCACCATCCCAGCGCTGCTCGTCATCATGCTGCCTTTATCCTTCTCTGGTGGCTTACTCAATACATTGCTCTCATCAACCCTCTCCAAAGCGGTCGCACCTCAAGAAATTGGCGGTATTCTCGGCTTATCTGTGGCCGTCGAAAGTTCCACCCGTGTGATCGCCCCAATTATCGGCGGTTGGTTGTTACAACAATACGGAACATCCGCCCCGGGTATCTTTGGGGCTTTGATCATGGCGGGGCTTTCAGCCTTTGCCTGGGTAAAAATATATAATCACCCAATTGCCTTGGGTTTTCTCAATAGATCAGAACCTCAAACGGCAACCGTAGAAAACTAACCTAATGTCAGCAATCTGGTGGATTCGGCGTGATATCCGGCTTTCGGATAACCCAACCCTCGCTAAGGCACTCCAGCAAGGGGATGCGGTCATTCCGCTTTTCATCCTCGATCCGCGTCTGAACCAAAAAGACCCATCCCCTCGCCATGCCTTTCTTTTTGAGGGGCTAAACGTATTGGATGAACAGCTCAAGCAGAGAGGTAGCGCTTTGGTTGTGCGAAGCGGCGAACCTCTGCAAGTTTTACGTGATCTTATGCTCCAAACAAGGGCAACTACAATTTATGCCGAAGAAGATTTCACCCCCTACGCGACAAAACGGGATGAGCGGATCGCGGCAGCATTGCCCTTTATACGTCTGCATGGTCAAACCGTTATCCATCCGCTCTTGGTGCAAAAAACGGATGGCAAACCATACACCGTTTTTACGCCATTCTCGCGGGCATGGAAAGCCTTGCTCGGCCAAAACCTGACGAGCATACCAACCCCGAAACAGATACCTTCGCCCATCCTTCCCAAGAGTGATGTGTTGCCGCGGTATGAGGGTTCCCGCCATTTTCCTAGCGGCGAACTGGTCGGGTTACAACGGCTTTCGCTTTTTGCCGAGTCCGCCATTTTTCAGTATAACGAACAGCGCAATCGGGTCGATCTCGATGGCACATCCTCGCTATCACCCTACCTTCGGTTCGGAATGATCTCGCTGCGCCAAGCTGTGATGGCTGCGAAGCAAGCTGAACTTCGAGCTAGCCAGTTGGGTGTTAGCACGCAAGGAGCTGCCGCTTGGCTAAACGAGCTTATCTGGCGCGAGTTTTATATCAGCATTCTTTTTCACTTCCCATATGTTAGCAACAAGGCCTTCAACCCAAAATACCAAAACATCCAATGGCGCAATAACATTGCCGAGTTTGGCGCGTGGAAGGTTGGCCGAACAGGGATGCCCATTGTAGATGCTGCAATGAGGCAGTTATTGGCAACCGGATGGATGCACAATCGCGCGCGTATGATCGTCGCTTCCTTCCTAGTAAAGGACCTGCTCATCAATTGGCAGTGGGGCGAAAGATGGTTCTTTGAAACCTTATTGGATGGTGATCCAGCCGCTAACAATGGTGGCTGGCAATGGACCGCCGGCACGGGGACAGACGCCGCGCCATTTTTCCGGGTGTTCAACCCCATCCTGCAAGCCCAAAAATTTGATCCCAATGGCGACTATGTGCGTCGTTGGGTGCCAGAACTGGTTGACGTTCCCGAGTCCTACCTTCAAACGCCGTGGAAAATGCCAGTCGAGACCCAACAGAAATGCGATTGCCTGATTGGAATCGATTATCCTGATCTTATCGTAGATCATGATGAAGCGCGGAAGCGTGTTTTGCGAGTTTATAAAGAAAGTTAATATAGGAGCCTTATGAAAGATATTTTGCGTCAATTCAGTGTCATTTTCACGGTGATACTTACTATCACCATTAACGCTTTGGCGAACATTTTGCCCATCAATGGCCTCAACACTGGTCAGATCTCGGATAGTTTCAAGGTGTTTTTTGTCCCGGCGGGATACGTTTTTTCCATTTGGGGCATCATTTACATTGGTCTTATTTCCATCGCGATTTATCAAGCGCTACCGTCAAATCGCGCCGGTGCCTCACAACGCGCCTCTGGTTGGTGGATCTCCTTGGGCGGTTTGGCTAACTCAGTCTGGATCTTCCTTTGGCATTACCAGCAATTTGCCCTTTCAGTCTTGGTTATGTTGCTGCTCTTGGCCACCCTCATCATTACCTACCTAAACTTGGGTATCAACAGCGCCAAGGTTACATCAGCGGAAAGGTGGGCAGTTCATCTCCCCATCAGCGTTTACCTTGGGTGGATCACTGTCGCAACCGTCGCGAATATTACTGTGCTGCTTGAATACATCAACTGGGGCCGATTCGGTTTGGATGCTCTCATTTGGATGGGTATTATCCTCGGCGCGGTGGTTATCATTGCCGGTTTGGTCAATGTTACCCGGCGTGACAGTGCTTTTACCGCCGTCATCCTATGGGCTTTAGTAGGGATCGCGGTCAAGTTTTCCGAGAACAGTTTTGTCCTTTGGGTCTCCGTGATCTCCATTGCATTAGTTTTTGGCTCGCTGCTGATCTCCAAAACCATGCCCAACTTATTCAAGAAAGGGGTTTCGAATGCCAAAAGTTGATATCAATACCCTCGCCCCTGATTTTTCCTTGCAGGATTACATAGGGAACCCAGTTCGCTTACAAGAACTGACCAAAGAAAGCAATGTATTGTTGGTGTTTAACCGAGGGTTTATATGACCTTTTTGCCAAAAGCACATGGCGCAGTTGCGCCTTGATTTTAGCAAGTTTGAAGAAAGAAATACCAAGATCGTAGTCCTTGGCCCTGAGAATGCTGCCAGTTTTGAAAATTACTTTTCTAAGAATGATCTTCCATTTATCGGTTTGCCCGACCCCAAAGCCAGCGTATTGCGCTTGTTTGGCCAGGAAGTAAATTTATTCAAGCTTGGCCGTATGCCTGCCCAAGTGTTGGTAGATAAAAATGGCATTGCTCGTTTAGCGCATTACGGTCATGATATGTCCGATATTCCCGCGAACGAGGAGTTGCTTACCCTCATAGATGGGCTTGAAAAATAAAGTTTTGGGATCCTTGACCAATGAAAAAACCAGACGCCGAAACCGGCCTAAGCGCGCTCCGTTCTCTCCTATTTGATCATTCTCTCATCGGCCCTATGCGGATAATGGGGGAGCGGGTCGGAAAATTTTTCCAGATACCTCTGCCTGGTTTTAAACCCTATGTTGTTTTTGGGCCAGAAAATGTTCGTAAAGTTCTGATTACAGAAAGTTCCAAATTTCGCTGGCGCAACAATGACCCTGTTCGTGATGTATTACAAAAAGGGGTTTTGGTAACCGATGGCGAAGAGCACGACCGCTACCGATCTTTGATGGAACAAATGCTGCACCCTGGGGTGTTACCCCAGTATAAACAAATGATGCTTCGCCAAACCGACAGGGTAACAGCTACTTGGCAAGATGGGCAAATAGTAGATATGCTGGTAGAGGCTCGCAAGATTGCTCTATTGATCGTGATGGAGGCATTATTCAGTGTGGATGTTTGGGACAATATCCCGTTATTGTGGAATCCGATACTCAAGTCCATTGAATATATTTCTCCCGGGTTATGGATTTTTTGGCGGAAAATGCCTCGATTTGGTTATAAGAGATCCTTCAAGATCATAGATGATTACCTATTTGGCATCATTCATCGTCGTCGGGTCTCCGATGAGAAAAAGCAGGACTTGTTACAACATCTGGTCGATGCTGGACTTTCCGATCAGATCATCCGCGATCAGATGCTCACAATGCTGATAGCTGGTCATGATACTTCCACAGCTCTCCTCGCCTGGATTTTCGCCATGCTTGCCAAGGAACCGGTTGTTTACACAAAATTGAACCTGGAATTAAACAAGTCCGAAACCGATAAGCCCCCACATCTTTTAGAGGAAGTGATCAAAGAAACCCTCCGCTTATACCCGCCCATCCACATCGGCAACCGCGTTGTTGCGGAAGAGGTGACCTTCGGAGAAGGCGAAACCATTCCCGCTGGCGAGCGCTTGTTTTATTCCATTTACCTCACCCAGCGCGACCCCGATGTATGGGAGAAGCCCGATGATTTTTGCCCCGAACGTTTTCAACCCGGAGCGCGGGCCAACGCCATGAGCTATATACCTTTTGGTGGAGGCTCTCGATCGTGTATTGGCTCAGCGTTTGGCATGATGGAAGCCCGTACTACGCTGGCTCACTTACTCAACGGTTTTACTTTTGAGCCAATGAACGCCGACAAGATCCACCTCCACATGGGTGCTACCTTAGAACCACATCCCGGGGTGCTAATGCGTGTGACGCGAAAAGCAAAGGCGTTATGACCTACTTTACCTTCCTTTTGATCTTCGTTTTAATTCCCATCCTAGGGATTAGCCTAGTGCTTTGGTTCACCAGAAAAACCTCAGGCTCTGATCATTTTGAATTTCGATTGGTATTGATCGGCATAGCCGTTCACGTATTTTTAGCGCTCACCTACACTACCCCTTGGGATAACTACTTAGTGGCAACAGGTGTATGGAGCTATAACCCTGAGTTGGTTACTGGGTTTGTGATCGGGTTTGTTCCCATTGAGGAATACACCTTCTTCATTGTTGAAACAATCTTGAGTGGTCTGGTTTGGTGTCTCTTAGCCCGTCACCTTCAAGTGCAGCAAAATGCCCCGCGCGATTACAACAAAAAGATAAACATCATTAGCTCACTTCTGCTTGGGCTTTGTTGGTTATTTTTCACATACCAATTTCTGTACGGAAGTGAACAATGGAACTATTTAGGGATCATCTTTTTTTGGGCACTCCCTCCTATCATCATTCAATCCCTATTCGGGGCGGACCTTTTGTGGCATTACCGTAAGTTGGTTTTTTTTGCGATCGTAATTCCAGGAACCTACTTATCACTTACCGATATCATTGCTCTGCGCGCCACAATCTGGCAGATCTCGCCAACCCAAACACTTGGCGAAAATTTCTTCGGGATACTCCCATTAGAAGAGGTTTCGTTTTTCTTTGTTACGAATATATTGATTACGTTTGGGATGACGCTGGTGGTATCTAAGGTAGGTCAACAGCGATTGAAGGAGTTTCGGGGTTTTGTTGCGAAGGTTCTCGGGCGAAAAACAAAAAATTAATTTGGCGATAGGTCGAACAAGTACAGTGAGATCGCTGTGCCCGGTTGTATAAAGGTCTTTCTCACATTCCCAATATCGCCTACCACCTGTATTATGGATTCCGCTTCACCAATGTACTCATCATCCACCAAATGGCTGAATAAAAACCAAACTCGGTTTTCGCCGGCAAGCGCTCTGATCTCACTATCGTACCCATCCGCGCCTTGGGAATGATCGCTCCCTCTTATGAGAGTGGCGTTATCCAGACCAAATTCCTGAGCATAATACTCAAACACCGGCACACTAAAGTGATACAAATAGATCAAATCCCCGCTTCGATAATTATCTTTAAGGAATTGCATTGTCTGCGAAATATTCTCTGTGTTCTTAGGGTTGATCGTGTTCTCGATAGTGACCCAAAGCGACCCGCTCAATAAATAGAACGCCGCCACAAAGGCGATCACAGTTCGAATTAATTGATACCTTCTCGTGAAGATCACAAAAAAATCAAGGCTAGCACCCAAGCAGATCATCATTCCAGGTAATAGGAAGAGGGCTAATCGGCCGCCAAAGGGATATTTTTCCAACGCCGAGGCAATGATCGTAAGCAGAAAAGAAATGCTAAACAGAA
>CAZSLN010000014.1:0-40898 GCA_964607645.1 uncultured Anaerolinea sp. | reverse complement strand
AAGGGCATAATTTTGACTTTCATTATCAATGACCGGATCGCCAATTTGCGAATCGACCGCGTTCATAGCGTTTTCTTCTGCATTCACCAAATAATCAGATTTATCCTTTGCCTCATTTAGTAAGTTAAATTCGGCTTGTGTAAACCCCGATCGGCGCATTAACTCTTCTAGGGATATTTTCTCCCCATCTGGCCTTGGATACTTGCCATCAAAATTGTAAAAATCCCAATAAATTCGGTTGTAATCTGCCGGCCTTGGTGTTTCTCCATTACGAATCGACAATATCCTATGATAAGCATCTTTGTATTTTGGGTCTTTCGTAATGATGTAGGTTCTCGCCATTGTGGTTAGATCATCAGAACTTTGCCGCAATTCATCCGCTAATAAATAGGAACGTAACCGGGTATCTCTGCTTGTAGCGAGAGCGGAAGAATTATTTATTAGCAATATTGTCAATACCCCCAACAAAATTAGCAATATTGTTTGAATCCCGAAAATTAGGATGAACAATTTTTTAAGCGACAAATAAATATCCTTTTTTTCCTAAGTTGTATATCTTAATTATAACTAGAACATTTTTGAATGATAGTAGCTGGAACTATAGCGAACCGATTGAATAAAAACAAAGATCGGTAGTAGAAATACCGGTCTTTGTTTTCTTAAACCTATTTTACCTATAAGGTAGTTGCTACCTTATATGAGTCTAAACCAATAAACTCTTTTTTCTCCCTTAAACCTTGTTCGTTTTAATAATTTTCTTTCAAAACACTCAAGGCTTGCTTTACTCGTTCGAGAACTATCTTCTTACCAACGATCTCCATAGATTCGAATAAAGGTGGGCTAACCTTCTGTCCCGATACCGCAATGCGAAGGAAACCAAAGACCTGATTAGGAGCAAGTTGTTTTTTCTCAACGAAGCTCCGCAACGGTTCTTCAGCAACTGAATGGGATAATTCCGGCAAACTTTCCATGATGTCGAGGATTTCTACTCCCATCGCATATGTTTCTGCTGCGGTCATATTCTTTGCGATCAAATCCTCTTTCGTGAAGTCAACAGAGTCTTTAAAGAACCAAGCCGCAAAAGGCAAACAATCATCCAAGGTCACTAGCCTTTCACGGATGATCGGAATGATCTTTATTAATTTTTGTTCGTCGACAACCAAGCCTTCGTTCAGGAAATAGGGCTTTACTCTTGCAGCAAGATCCTCAATGGATAATCTTCGAATATGTTCACCATTAAAGTAATCCAATTTATTAAAATTGATTGCCGCGGGAGAAGCATTTAACTTCCGAATATCGAACTTTTCGATCATTTCGTTCATTGTGAGCACATCTTCTGTTTCGCCAGCACCCCAACCCATCAAAGCCGTCCAGTTATTAAGGCCTTCAGGGATAAACCCTAACTCAGTCATATCTTTTACGAAAATCGAATAACCATCTTTCAAGGCTTCAGCGGTTTCTCTCTTACTCATTTTGCCTTTTCCGCTCGGTTTTAAGAATATGGAAAGATGGATCCAGATGGGCTCTTCCCAACCAAACGCACGGATTATATTGGCATGTAATGGAAATGTACCGAGCCATTCAGAGCCGCGGAAAACGTGAGTGATCTCCATCGTGTGGTCATCTACCATGGCCGCGAAATGATAAGTTGGCCAGCCATCCGATTTGATCAGCACAGAATCGTCCAAAACATGATTATCTATGATGATCTCACCACGTAACAAGTCGCTTACAACGGTTTTGCCTTCTTTTTCCATTTTGAACCGGACTACGTGCTTTTCTCCAGCCTCAACTCGCCTTCTTGCTTCAACCGGATCAAGTGATCTGCACATACCATCATAATGTGGTTGTTCTTTGTTCTTCATTTGTTCTTCCCGAACTGAAGTAAGCCGCTCTGGGGAACAAAAACATGGGTATGCTTTCCCTTTTCCAATCAGGATCTGAATGTGTTCATCGTATATGGACTTTCGGTCGGTCTGTCGATATGGGCCGAAAGGTCCGCCAATATCTGGGCCTTCATCATAATCCAAGCCGAGCCAATGCAATCCGTCGATCAATTCCTGCTCAGCGCCAGGAACATAGCGCTTTTGGTCGGTATCTTCAATGCGCAAAATAAATTTACCGCCTGTTTTTTTTGCGAGTAAATAATTGTATAAGGCTGTCCTTGCGCTCCCCAAATGCATATGGCCTGTTGGGGATGGCGCGAAGCGTACACGGGTTGGTTTTTCGGTCACGATATTCTCCAAAAATAAATTTACATTTCAATTACGTTATGTCGCATAATGACACTCTCAACCAATCCAATAGCGATCATATTCGCCAGAATGGAGCTGCCTCCATAACTAACGAACGGCAAGGTCAACCCAGTTGCTGGTAATAGGTTTAAGTTCACACCGAGGTTTACAAAGGCTTGAAAAGCGATAAGCGTGGCAACGCCATAGGAAATCAAAGTTCCATAAATATCACGCGAAATACGGGCGGCAACAATACAGCGATAAACGACAATAAGGATGAGCAGTATGATCAGGAACGCGCCAATAAATCCTAATTCATGGGCGGTTGCGGAAAATATAAAATCGGACCAGCGTACCTTCAGAAACCGCAACTGAACTTGCGTACCTTGTCCGTAACCCTGCCCAAATAACCCACCAGACCCGATGGAGATAAGCGCTTGGTTAATATTGAAGATCTCACCATATCGAGCGTTAGGATCTGGAGCAACGAAGTTGAGAATTCGCGCCAATTGGTATTGTTGGATAATTCCAAACTGAACCAAAATCGGGAAAAGCAAAGCCAATGCCGCTAAACCGCCAATGAAATAAATGCCTAATAAGCGAACAGATATCCCAGAAAACCAAAGCAAAACAAACCACAGAACTAGCAAAACAATAGATGTGCTCAGGTTTGGTTGCAAAATGACCCAAACCGTGATTCCCATCGCCATCAGGAAACTACGGATGATCCATTTCGCTTCAGACATTTGGTGAAAATGGGTTACAAAAAAGTGGGACATCGTAAGGATCATAACAATTTTAGCGAACTCAGACGGCTGAATGAAAACCAGAGTCGTTCGAAACCACCGTGCTGATCCGAATAACGCCCCACCGATAACGTTAAGGGCGATCATAACAAGAATAATTCCGATATAAAGGGTGTTGTTCAACGATGACCAGACGCGATAATCTATGTTAGCTGTGATAATCAGAGCTACTAAACCGATCAATGAAAAAATGATCTGTCTTTCAACAAGCGGAGTCGTTTCTGTAAGTTCAATATTCCCCGCAACAGCGGATCTGATCATAGTTATGCCAAGGATCACTAACAATAAAGTAGCACCTAGCAACCAAAAATCAAAGAAACGCCACAAACCGCCTTTCATCATTTCCTCAATCGACCCAACTACCGATTTTTCTTGGTCGGAGATGATCGAAAGGGAATGTCCGCGACAAGTTTTTGAGATCGACCTTGTGTTTCAAAATCTATTTTCACCATATTTGGATCAATATCCAAGTGTTTCGAAATAACAGCGATGATCTCGTCTTTTAACAACTCTAAGGTTCCGTTATTCATATTTACGCGGTCGTGGATCAAAACTAATTTCAACCGTTCTTTGGCATTGCTCGCGCTTTTCTTTCCAAAGAAAGAGGAAAATAATCCCATAATTAACCGCCTCGCCCTAGATGGATCAGCTTATTCCACAAGCTGCCCGATTCCAAGTTCAAAAAGGGGACTTGCTCTCCAACGAGCCTTTTCGCAATATTTCTGTAAGCTTGCCCTGATTTGGTTTTCGCTTCAATTGCGAGAGGTACACCTTTATTGGAAGCAATGACAGTGTTTTCATCCTCTGGCACGATGCCTATCACTTCGATATGCAAAAGATCGTACACATCGGCGACGGAAAGCATATCTCCACGCTTTACTAATTCAGGTTTTAGACGATTAATAATCAAATAGGGTGGCTTTTTTTCTTCCGCCTCCAACAAACCTACTACTCTATCAGCATCGCGTACTGCCGACATTTCAGGGTTGGTAACGATGATCACAATATCCGAGGGTGCAATCGAATTTTTAAAACCTCTTTCGATCCCGGCAGGGGAATCGATGATGATCCAATCGAAATCGGCTTTCAATTCTTCACATAAGCGGATCATATCGCTGGGCGATACCGCGTTTTTATCGCGGGTTTGCGCCGCGGGGATCAAAAATAATTCCGGGAATCTCTTATCACGGATCATCGCCTGTCGTGTTCGGCAGCGGCCTTCAACAATATCTACAATATCGTAAACAATACGGTTTTCTAGGCCGAGAATAACATCCAAATTTCTCAAACCAATATCCCCATCGATACATACTACTTTTTTGCCTTCAGCAGCCAGGGCTACAGCAATATTCGCAACGGTGGTTGTTTTCCCCACCCCACCTTTTCCACTAGTTACTGTCAAAACATTTGATGGCATTCTATTCGCTCCACTTTGATTTATTTACTCTGAACCCAAGGTTCGGCCGTAAGATGGCCATCGATTATTTTAACAATTTCCGGATATGGTTTGTCCTTTTTCGGCGGTGAAACCGCGATCTCACCGCAAATTCGTATTTGTGTAGGAGACATATCCAATGCGCAGATCACAGCGTTTTTATCACCATTCGTACCAGCATGAACAACGCCTCTTACTCTTCCCCATACCACCACACTCCCGCCAGCGATCACTTCCGCCCCAGAATTTACATCCCCAAAGATAAAAACATTCCCTGAGTACTCAATTCTGGTTCCAGATCGCAATGTCTTTTGCACCCAATAAGCCAAGTGTTCATCTTCGGTTCTATCTGGCGTGGGTTCGCGATGCTTGATTGGCTTCGAAAGGGTGGTAGCGAGACCTAACAATTGGGATGAGTTAATCGTAGTTTCATTGGTACTTAGAACAGCCCATAACGAAACATTCAGGTCTGATAATTTATCCCTCAATTTACCTAGGTCTCGCGATTTGAAGGATAAGTCTTGAACATCAATGGCTATTCGAGCGCCGTTGAAGAAATTGTTTTGCTTTTCGATTTGTTCGAACAAGGCTTGGTGAAGGATATTCCAATCAGAATTACCAAATGAGATCAGTAATCCTTCTTTAATACCCTTTATCTGAATCAAGGCAGAATCTGTCATAGTAGGTTAAAAAATTATAGCATATAGAATTTATTTCAACTGGTTCCGGTTGGCTTATCGATCTTTTTCAGCTCAAAATATGCTTCCATTACTCTTCGTACAACCGGCGCAGCAACGCTCGCACCCTCGCCACCGTTATAGAAAAAAGCTACCACGGCGATCTCAGGTGTGTCGTAAGGGGCATATGCCACCGTCCACGAATGCGTAGGCCAAGCGCCGAAATTACAGCGATTATTTTTCTGAGCTACATCATCGCAATACTCCGCGGTTCCGGTTTTACCAGCTACCGGAATATCAAAAGGATTTGCGAACTCTTTCCCACCATTAAATACATCATACAAGGTACCGGTTGGAGATGAGGTCACCGCCAAACGCATTCCGCGTTGAATGCTTTGAACAACATCAGGTCTAACCGCTTTTTTTGAATCGAGGGATATGCAATACGGTCCATCGCAGCTGTAATTTGTGATCACTAGGTCCTTAGTGATATCCCATTTTACGTTGACAGTTTGAGGAGAAATTTGCCAAGATCCGGTTTTGAAAACATCGGCTCCTTTATCATCCTTTGAACACCACCCCTTTATAATTGCGCCAAATGTATCATTTTTAGAACATTTTTGGTACTTAGCTGTGTTTGATATTCCAAACCCAGTATCGCACCAATTCTCCTCACCCTCCACAACAGGGATATCACTCTTGCAGGTTCGATAGAGGTTGCCATCGTTATCTCGCCAAATTTCTACGACCTTGTCATTCTGGTCTTTAATTTCTTTAATAAGGGTAGGCTGAATTAATTTCCCGTCATTAGCGATCGTTGCAGCGGACATTAGTACTTGAAGAGGTGTAGAGATAACATAACCCTGCCCTACGCTTGCGATGTAGGTATCGCCTGTAGACCAGTTCTCGCCTCTGTTAATTCTTTTCCATTGTGGGTACGGTATCAACCCTTTCGCCTCACCGAGCAGCTCAATGTAAGATGGTTCGTCATAGCCTAAAGCGCGGGCGTATTCCCGAAGACGTTCAATACCTAGCCCTTGTTTGATCTCATCTTTGTACCCACCGCCCAATTTATAGAAACAAACATTGCTCGAATAAGCGATACAGTGCAAAAAATCGATCGTACCAAAGCCGGCTTCATTCCAGTCAACGAAGGCTCGTTCATTACCCGGATCATTTGGAGAAAAAGACTCGGTCAAACGTAATTCTCCGGGAGCGTCGATGATCTGGTCGAGACTAACAACACCTTCATTTAGCGCACCCGTGGCCGTGGACAATTTAAAAACCGAACCGGGCGGGAATTGATCTGAAACCGCATGGTTGAGCATTGGTTTTGCGGGCTCTTCAAAGAGCTGATTGTAATAATACGCGGGAATAAATCTCGCGAAACGATTGTTTTCGTAGGTAGGGTAAGACGTCATAGCCAGGATCTCACCCGTGGTTGGGTTCATCGCGATCACCGCGGCGGTGGTAATTCGTATCGTATTAAAGTAAGTATTCCAAAAATTGATCTCTTTTAGCATAGCCGCTTCGGTAGCTTTTTGTAAACGAGTATCGATGGTCGTTACAATGTTATAACCCGATTCGGCATCCCGAGGTGGTTCCAAATTACGAATTTCTTGACCGGCAACATCACGCTCCACAACTTTCTTACCAGGAACTCCAGCTAAAACATCCTGAAAAAATGCTTCAAGTCCAGAGTATCCAACCTTATCTCGATTGACCTGAAACCCTTGTTTTGAATAGAGTTCTTCATCTCTAGAAGGAATTGGCCCTAAAAAACCGATGATATTTGAAGTGAGCGCTCCAGTTGGGTAGTCTCGAATGGGTTCAACCTCTATTCCAACACCAGGCATATCCATCGATTTTTCTGTAATGGTCATCGCTAATTTTTCAGGTATATTACATTGAATTCGAACCGGACTATATGGCGCGAGGCTGTTCTGCAACTCAACTAATTGGGTTATTCCAGGTCCAGAAACGCAAGAGGAAACTAATTTCGCTTCTTCCAGTGTTCCATTGTTTACTGGTACATCAATGATGGCCGATAAGGTGCGATACACATTTTGAATATCCCCATCGTCATTTGGTAATTCAGCCGGGACAATGACCACATTGTAGGATGCCGCATTACGAGCGAGAATAAAACCATTCCGATCGTAAATGATTCCTCTGCTCGGGGGAATACTGATCTCTAAGGTGCGGTTTTCATTCGCCTGGGCAAGACGGATATTATATTCGAAGAATTGTAGCGATATTAGCTTGGATACCAACGCAAATGCGCTGAGAACCAAGATGGCAGTAAAAATCTGCCCACGCCATTTCTGCACTTGGTTTTTTGATGAAAAAGGAAAATTCATTCGATCTCAGTTTCTGGGAAAACCCAATGTGAGACATCTTTTATCAGTGAGTTTACCGGCAGGATCAATAATATGTTTAGAAATAGACTTGGGACTGTGATAATTTGAATTAATTGCACGATATTGCTTGAGAAGTTGGAATTGATCCAAATGGCCCCAATGGACAAAAAATGAACTACCAGAGTAGAAATGATCGTAGAAAAAATGACCGCGATCATCGGTACTTGCCATGTTCTTTTTATTACTGTTTTAGTAATACTTACTGCGATAACATAACCCAAAATTGGCACGATTGGGCTCATAGCGGAAAAAATGGAAACAGCCACTATCGCCCAAACCATCGCTAACTTATCGTCGGTATTGATACTCCAACTGACCAATACCAATAGCATTAAGTCTGCAAATCCTGAGAGGATTGAAAATTGGCTAATAATGGTGGATTGCAGAATTACGCCAATGATAAGTATTGGAATAAAAATTAAAGATCGCATTTATTGTGCGGGAATGAGAGGGTCGATATTGATCGATTTGAAATCGGTGATCACCATTACAAGTTTGAGCTTGGTGAAATCAACAATTGGCTGAACCGTCGCAAGTTGAAAAAGATCAGAATCTTTTTTCTTAACGCTTAAGACTTGGCCAACAATGATATCCGCGGGATATCCGCCGCTGATCCCGCTCGTCAAGATCACATCGCCCGGTTGGACAATGACTTCTTGACTCAATAAGTCGACGGAAAGATCGCCAGAAGGTGAACCAAGCATTACCGCGTCCTTTTCGGCTTTTTCTAAACGTATATTGACCACAGCATTTGTATCCGTTATGAGTTGAACGCGGGAAGCGCTGCTAATAACAGCGTCAATTCGACCGACCAGCCCTTGGTCGGTAATTACTGGCATTCCTTTAACAATTCCGTCATTGGAACCTTTATCAATAATGAGATATCTAAGAAAGGGGCTTGGATCGCGGCCGATAACAGTAGCCGCGGAGTAGGAATTTTCAGGGTTTTTACGAGAAAAATTTACTAGAGCGGCAAGCACTTCGCCTTCTTGTACACTTTTTTGCAGACTCACAACCTGTCCCTGGAGTTTTGATACTTCCGATTCAAGTTGGGTATTGCGTTGGCGCAGTGTTATAACATCACGAGGGATGGTGAAAAATTCCTGAAAAACAACAAAACGTGTGTAAATAAAGGATTGAGCGGCCACGAAAGAGTTATTCAAACTGTTCGAATAAATACCAAGCGAGCCGCTAAGTGCTAAGGCCAGTAAACCAATGACAAACGAAATGACAATAACCGTTTGGATCAGTTCTATATTTTTTGTTTTCATTTATGCATTCTTACCGAGCAATAATTAATTCGAGTGTTTCGTCGATCCACGCTCTAAACCAACCAAATAATGCTTCATATGTTCAAAATCACTAAGTACAACGCCTGTACCGCGAGCCACACATGTGAGCGGGTCCTCTGCTTGCCAAACCCTAAGATGAAGCTCGTCAGCTAATCGATCTGCAAAACCTTGCAGTAAAGCGCCGCCACCAGCTAAACAAATCCCAGTATCCATTAAGTCAGAAATGACTTCTGGTGGAACCTCATCTAACGCGTCGCGAATGGTATCAATAATGACTTGAATCGACCCAGATAAAGCGTCTCTAATCTCAACAGATGAGACTTCGATGGATTCAGGTAATCCCGTGATCAAATTTCGGCCGCGAGCTTCCACGGTTTTTTCTTGCGGCAAAGGGTAGGCAGAACCGATAGCCATCTTGATATCCTCACCAACACCCTCGCCGATGAGTAAATTGTATTTGTTACGGATATATTGAACGATGTCTTGGTCCATTTCGTCGCCGGCTACGCGAAGTGAGCGGGCTACTACTACCCCACCCATCGCCACAACCGCAACTTCCGTTGTACCTCCGCCAATGTCTACCACCATTGAGCCGCGAACATCTCCTATGGGTAACCCTGCCCCAAGCGCGGCAGCGATAGGTTCTTCAATAAGATAGGCTTCGCGTGCACCAGCAGACATAGCCGCATCGTATACGGCCCTTTTCTCTACTTCTGTAACGCCAGCAGGAATGCCAATGACAACGCGAGGACGAGGTAAAGGAACAATACCTTGTTCATGTACCTGACCAATGAAATAAGACAACATCATTTGGGTAACATCAAATTCGGAAATGACACCATCCCGAACGGGTCGTAAGGTTAGGAAATTACCAGCGGTTCTGCCAACCATTTCTTTTGCCTTTTGACCAACAGCCAACGGCTCGCGAGTACGTTTATCGATAGTTACCCAGGACGGTTCGTTGATAACGATCCCTTTATTTCGAACAAGGACCAATGTGTTCGCGGTTCCAAGATCGATCCCAATATCTAAAGAGAAGTGCCCTAATAACCAATTTAATGGATTAAATGCCAAATTAAAACTCCAAACTAAGAAAAGTTAATTTTTAAATTATACCATGTCAATAGTTGGCACATTAAAAATCGTAATGATGGTATCTTATTTGGGATAAGCGTGTTCTTATTATGTATTCTTTATTTATTTTTTTCACGGAGGATCTATGTCTAAAGTTTCAATCGTTACAGATAGTACAGCCTATTTACCCAAAGAGCTTCTTCAACAATATAACATCAAGGTTGTACCCCTCGCGGTCATTTGGGGAATGGACTCTTATGAAGACGGCGTAGATATTCAACCCGACGATTTCTACAAGAAATTGAGCACCACCAAATTATCTCCTACCACCTCTCAGGCTACCCCAGCAAATATGATGACCACATTCAATTCTTGTTTAGAAGAAGGGAATGAGGTTTTTGGTATGTTCATCTCGTCAAAACTTTCAGGAACGTATCAATCAGCAATTCAAGCCCGAGACCTATTACCTTCCGGTCAAGATAAACTCAACTTTTTTGATTCAGGCTCCACTTCCATGGGCCTTGGCTTTCAGGTATTAGCGGTTGCGCGCGCTGCCGCCCAAGGCGCTTCGGTCGCGGATTGCCAAGCGTTAGCTGAGAAAGCCCTCAACAACACCGGCGTCTACTTTGTTGTTGATACTTTGGAATACCTACACCGTGGTGGACGGATCAATACTGCCAAGAAGTTTTTAGGAACGGCTTTGAACTTGAAACCGATACTCACCCTTGCCGATGGCAAGATCGAACCAGTCGCCAGCGTTCGCACAAAATCAAAGGCGATTGAACGTGTGATCGAATTAATAGAAGAGAAAACACAAGGTAAATCGAATGTTCGCCTTGGAACCATGCACGCTAACGCGTTCGAAGAAGCCAAAGCGACCCTGGATGTTGCCGCTGAGCGTGTTGGCGCTATCGAAAAGATCTATTCAACTGTCAGCCCAGCTATCGGTACTCACACCGGTCCAGGAACGATTGGGCTGGCTTATTCCGTAGATCTATAATCTTTTTCAAGGTTGATTGAAGGCTGTCAAATAATTTCATTTGACAGCCTTTTTTATTATTGTGAAAAAGACGAACAGAGTATAATAATCCAATGCAAACGCAAAAAAAGCCATTGATAATTGGCATTGCCGGTGGTTCGGGGTCTGGTAAGACAACCGTTGCCCAAGAGATTCTAAACAGAGTTGGCCCAGATAAAATTGCATACATCCCGCACGACGCATACTACAAAGACCTCTCAGGTCTCCCCCCAACGCTAAAAGCTGAAGTCAATTTTGACCACCCAAACTCGCTCGAGACAGAGTTGATGGTTCAGCAAATTATCCAGCTTCGCGATGGTTTTGCGATCGAGCTTCCCGCCTACGATTTTTCTACCCACAGCCGAACCAAAGAGACCATATTGATCGAACCAAGGTCTGTGATCATTGTTGAGGGGATTTTAATTTTTGCTGACCCTGACCTTCGGAATCTTTACAATATCAAGATCTTTGTCGATACCGACCCTGACCTAAGGTTTATTCGCAGGCTAAAAAGGGATATCGATGAGCGGGGACGTACCCCCGATTCGGTCATAAAACAATATCTATCAACAGTTAGGCCAATGCACTTAGAATTTGTAGAGCCATCAAAAAGGTACGCCGACATTATCATTCCCGAAGGCGGCCATAATACGGCAGCCCTCGATATGGTCGTTGCGCGTTTACAAGAAATGATCCAATAAAATTTCACGGAGAAAAAGAATGACTGACAAAAAATGGAACCAACAACCGGCGATGGTCATTGACCCCGCCAACAGCTATAAAGCAACCATCAAAACTGATAAAGGTGAAATGGTAATTGAACTTTTCGCAAGCAAAACTCCAGTTACGGTTAACAATTTTGTTTTCTTAGCTCGCGAAGGTTATTACGACGGAACCATCTTTCATAGAGTGATCAAAGATTTTATGGTTCAAGGCGGCGACCCCACCGGTACAGGTAGAGGCGGCCCTGGTTATAACTTTAAGGATGAATTTGATAATAGCCTAAAGCACGATAAGCCCGGAATTCTCTCGATGGCAAATGCCGGCCCCGGAACGAATGGTTCCCAATTCTTCATTACCCACATCCCAACGCCTTGGTTAGATGGCAAACATTCTGTTTTTGGACAATTGATCAGTGGCAGCGATGTTTTGTTCGCGATACCCGAACGTGATCCAATGCGTGTTGGAAGCCCAGCCATAAAAATTGCTTCCATTACTATCGAAGAAATTAAACCCGCCTAATGTGGATCAAGTATCGCCAAACTATCTATCGCATTCTTAGCCTCGTGTTCGTTGTTGCGATTAGTTTTTGGGTCTATTCGATCAAGGACCAAACGGAACAACTTAAGGCCTTCGGTTATCCCGGGATCTTTATCATCTCCGTTTTGGCGAACGCAACCGTGATCCTTCCAGCCCCTGGAATTGCTTTGGTTTACACCTTTGGCGCTTTTCTGAACCCGCTCATTGTAGGCATTGTTGCGGGCATAGGTAGCGCCATCGGTGAATTGTCTGGATACTTAGCCGGTTATAGCGGCCAAGGAATTGTGACCAAAACAGCAGCCTACGAAAAAGTACACCCATTCGTTGAAAAATATGGCGGATTGGCGATCCTGCTCCTCGCGGCGGTTCCAAATCCGTTTTTCGACCTTGCAGGCATTGCCTCAGGAGCTTTGAAAATCAAAGTACGCGATTTTCTGTTTTGGTGCATCATCGGAAAAATTATTAAAATGCTCATTTTTTCCTACGCGGGCGCACTTTCCATCGATTGGTTGAAAAACGTTTTATAAAATTCTTGAATAAGCCTATAATAGATATATTCAATTCATCACTCTGGAGGTAAAAAATGTTTGTTGGCGATAAAATGTCTAAACCCGTAATTTCCATTTCACCTGATATGCCAATCTCTGATGCTCTTGTTTTAATGAAAAAAGAGAAAATTAGGCGCGCCCCTGTTGTAAAAGATGGTAAATTGGTAGGAATCGTTTCTGACAAAGATCTTCTGAACGCCTCTCCTTCACCAGTAACCACCCTTTCTATTTGGGAAATGAATTATCTGCTCAGCAAGGTAACAATTTCTGAAGTGATGTCGCAAAATGTGCTGACTGTTACCGAAGACACTCCCATCGAACAAGCCGCTAGAATTATGGCGGATAACAAGATCGGTGGATTGCCTGTGATGAAAGATGGTCATTGCGTAGGCATTATTACTGAAACCGACCTTTTCAAGGTTTTTCTCGAATTACTTGGAGCTCGCGAAGCTGGTGTTCGCGCTACGATCGTCATTGAGGACAGACCTGGTTCCCTTGCTGCCATCACAAAAGCTGTCGCCGATAAAAAAGCCAGTTTTATCTCACTTGGCCAAACCCATGGTGAAAAATCTGGAACCCACAATGTAACCTTCAAGGTTGAGGGCATAACCCTCCCTGAATTACGCGAATTGCTTACCCCGATCGCCAAAGAAATTCTTGATCTTCGTTCGTAAAATTTATTTTCCTAAAGATAAACGAATGGAGCGGTTTCTAACCGCTCCATTTTTATTTTCTTCGAATAAATTTCTTTGCTTCTTCTTTTTTATTTACTTTTTCAACTTCTTTTTTGGGGGGAACATATTTTCTGTACGTTTTTTTCACAACCGGAGTTCTTACTTCCTCCATCCGCAATTCACGAACCTCTTCTGGGGCTAATTCGCGCCATTCACCGGGTTTCAAGGTTCCCAATCGCAGGGATCCGATTCGAATTCTCAGAATCTTTACCACTGGTAAACCTAACAAAGATCCGATCTCACGAATTTGGCGTTTTCGGCCTTCTTTCATAATTACCTGGATCCAAGCGCCTTTTCCAGCCAAGGATCGAATTCGAACCTGAGCTTTTTGGGTTTTGTACCCATCTGTTAATACCACTCCACGTTTCCAGGTTTCAATTTGTTCCGTATCTGGCTGACGGGCTAGTAAAACAGAATATTCTTTTGTATGACCGTGGGATGGATGAGTCAATTTTTGGGCTAGATCCCCGTCATTGGTCATCAGTATCAATCCCTCACTGTCAAAATCCAACCTGCCAACTGGGTATAAACGCTCACTCGCTGGAATCAGATCTCTTACTGTCTTGCGGTCATCCCCTTTTTCGGCATCCACCGTTGATAAAACAAAACGAGGTTTATGTAGCGCAATATATACCTTTTTTTCTGGTTCCTTCAACACTTTACCATCAACAGTAATACGATCCTTTGAAGGATCAGCTTTTTGGCCTATTTCTGCTAACTTGCCATTGACCTTTACCCTGCCAGTGATAATGTATTCTTCGCAATCACGCCGGGAGGCAATGCCTGCTTGTGCCATAATTTTATGTATTCGTTCTTCCATGTTCAATATTATAACCTACCAACAATGAACAAAAACCTTTTTTCATCACGAATATGGTAGCATTAACACCATATTCAAATTAAAGGGCTTTATTATACAAATATGATAAAAATGGTCGCTATCGATCTAGATGGCACAATGTACAATTCGAAAAAAGAGATAACACAAGAAGTAAAAGATTCGATCCAAAGAATTACTGATTCTGGCGTAAAAACAGCGATCATTACGGGACGTGGGATGGTTGGGAGTGAGCTTGCTCTCAAACAATTAAACATGGATATGCCATATATTTGCTCTGCCGGCGCACTCATCCGAAGCGGCCATAACGGTAAAACACTTCAAAGTTGGAGTTTTCATTCCCCCGAAGAGACCGCCAAAGTAATTTGGTTTGCCTTGGCAAATAATATTGCCTTGCTTGGCGAAACCCTAAACGGAACGATGATCTGGTATGGGGCAACCCAGTTCTTTCATGAAATTGATGAAAAAACTCAGAAAGAGATCGAAATCGGTCGAATTTCGGATGAACCCCTGATTGATTTCAACGTACCTCTCCTAAAATTAACTCTATCCGCGGATACAGATGTTCTTCGCTCCGCGCAAACGTACATTGAGAAGGAATGCCCCTCTCTTCATCCGGTCATTTCTGGCGCTCATTATATTGATATCACCGCACAAGGAATCAACAAAGGGACAGGCATCAAGGCCTTTACAGAATTTTTAGGATTTCAACCCGATGAAGTTGCCGCGATCGGCGATCAGGAGATCGATATTTATATGCTTTCCTACGTAGGTTTGCCCATCGCGATGGAAAACGGTGTTCAAAAAGTGAAAGAAGCTGCCCGCTGGATAGCCCCTAGTAACGATCAAAACGGCGTTGCCTGGGCGTTAGATGAAATTCTTAAATTGAATCGGAAGAGTTATGTCAATTAACCAATCTCAACATCTCGCGCGTCATATCGCCCATTGGGACAACATCGCCCTCAATCATAACAAACTAAATCCTTTTAATTCAGCGTATCACCTTCGACTGCAAGAAGTGTATAAACTGAAAATTGGAAAAGGCCTCCGTGTTCTTGAAATTGGCTGTGGCGAGGGCGACCTATTAGCCTCACTCGATCCTACCCTCGGAGTTGGGATCGATATTTCAGTTGAAATGATCACAAAAGCACAAGCGAAATTTCATTCCCTCGAATTTAAAATGATGGATGCGCACGATCTTAAGCTAACCGGCAAATTTGACGTGATCATCCTCTCAGATCTGATCAACGATGTTTGGGATGTGCAATCCATTCTCAATCAGTTGAAATCCCTTTGTACTGATGAAACAAGATTGATCCTAAATTTTTATAGCCGTGTTTACCAACCGATCGTCAACGTTGCTGGCGGCTTTGGTTTAGCAAGAAAACTACTTCCCCAAAACTGGTTCACTCCAACAGACGTAGAAAACCTGATCCACATTTCTGGTTTCGAAGTGATCAATGAAGAACGGGAGATATTGCTTCCCCTAAATATTCCAATCATCAGCTCCTTTTTCAATAAGTTCCTAGTGAAAATGTGGCCATTTTCATTTTTTGCCTGGACCAACGTCCTCACAGCCAGGCTGTTGCAAAACCCACCAACAAAAAAACCTTCTGTAAGCATCATTATTCCCGCTCGAAACGAAGCCGGTAACATTGAAAACGCTTTTCTGCGCTTACCAAAATTTGGAAGCTCACAAGAATTGATCTTTGTAGAAGGAAACTCTACCGATGATACCTACCATGTCATTCAAGAAGCGATAGCAGCCCATCCTGAAATAAAAAGCGCTCTTTACAAACAACCAGGAAAAGGCAAAGCGGATGCGGTTCGTGTTGGCTTTGAAAAAGCAACTGGTGAAATACTAATGATCCTTGACGCAGACCTAACAGTTCAACCAGAAGACCTCGTTCGTTTTTACGATGTCATTCATTCAGGTAAGGGCGAATTTGTAAATGGTGTACGGCTTGTGTACCCGATGGGTGATCAGGCCATGAGATTTTTAAATTTACTAGGTAACAAATTTTTTAGCGCGGCGTTTACCTGGCTGCTTGGACAACCAATCAAAGACACCTTGTGCGGCACAAAAGTGCTCACAAAGAAGAACTACGACCGCATTGTTGACAATCGAGCCTATTTCGGCGATTTTGATCCTTTCGGAGATTATGACCTGATCTTTGGCGCGGCAAAATTAAACCTAAAGATCGTAGATCTACCCATCCGGTATCAGGACCGCACCTATGGCAGCACCAACATCGACCGCTGGCGTCATGGCGCGCTATTATTTAAAATGCTCTTCGTGGCAGCAAAACGGTTAAAATTCACCTAATGGAAAAGAAGTTGCGGATATTATCGGTCATAGGTACCCGACCCGAAGCAGTGAAAATGGCTCCGGTGATTCAGGAATTGAACAAGCATCCAGAGATCGAAACGATCAATTGTGTTACCGCTCAGCACCGCGAAATGCTGGACCAAGTTCTAAATTTGTTCAATATCAAACCTGATATTGATCTAAACTTGATGAAACCAAATCAGTCTTTAGCCCAAGTAACCGCGCTGATCTTTGATAAACTTGACCCTATCATAAAAGAGACAAAACCCGATTGGATCCTTGCTCAGGGGGATACAACTACCGTCATGGTGACCTCTTTAGTGGCGTATTACAACCAAATCAAATTTGGCCATGTTGAAGCGGGTTTGCGCACCTGGGATAATTATGCTCCCTTCCCCGAAGAAGTAAACCGTAAGATAGCGGGGATTGTGGCAAATTGCCATTTCGCTCCCACTAACCAATCGCGCGATAATTTACTCCGAGAAAATATTGATCCAAACAATATTATCGTTACTGGCAATACCGTGATCGATGCCCTTAAGCAGGTTTCCAACCTCCCCTCTCCTTCTGAGATCCAAGCCCTTATTGAACGGATAGGAAACAAAAAGATCATTCTTGTAACAGCCCACCGCCGTGAAAATTTTGGAAAACCCTTGGAAAACATCACAAACGCGCTGTTAACTCTGTCAGAGAAATACAAAGAGAATATTCACATTATTTATCCGGTACATCTCAATCCAAATGTTCAAACAGTTGTAAATGCCAAACTGGGCAACAATCCGAACATCACTCTGCTTCCTCCGCTCGATTACCTTCCGATGGTTCACATTCTCAAGAACGCCTATCTCGTATTGACGGATTCAGGCGGATTGCAGGAAGAATCCCCAGGCTTTGGGAAACCGGTCTTAGTATTGCGTTCAGTTACCGAAAGACCTGAAGGTATTGAGGCTGGCACAGTAAAATTAGCCGGCACAGAGGTTAACGCTATCGTTTCTCTTACCAGTGAACTTATTGATGATCCAAAAGCTTATGAAAAAATGGCGCACGCCACCAATCCCTATGGAGACGGATTTGCCGCGAAAAGAATTGTTGATTTCTTGACCCGCTAATCCTCGCTTTTATGAATTCCCAAAAATTTCAAGCAATTTTGTTCGATGATAAACGTAATACTTGGTGCCATTTTGTTGATCCACACCAAGTTTTTTGCGTCTACGATATCGATGAGGTGAAATCTACCCTCGAAATAGTCGAAAGCCAAGCTGCCGAGTTTGGCTATTATGCGGTTGGCTTCGTTAGTTACGATGCTACAGCCGCGTTTCTACCGCAAACCGCTCCACATATCGCGCCAAATTTTCCTTTGTTGTGGTTTGGGTTGTATGGTCCACCAATCGAATCTCAACATCTTAGTGAGCCGACCGGAGATGTCAAATTGGGGCAATGGGTACCAGATATCTCGAAAACGGAATACGAACATTCTTTTCATGAAATTAAGAAGCAGATCGAAACTGGTTACACTTATCAAGTTAACCTAACATTTCGCCTCAAAAATTCTATTGATGGAGATCCATACGCTCTCTTTGTAAATATGGTTCGCGCGCAACAAAAATCTTATGGCGCTTTCATCGACACTGGAGACCTGATCATTAGTTCGGCTTCACCAGAGTTATTTTTTACCCGCTATGGCGAAACCATCAAATCGATGCCGATGAAAGGTACAAGCCCTAGAGGAAGATCGACACAAGAAGATATGGCAAATTCCAAAACACTTCAACGATCGATCAAAAACCGCGCTGAAAATATTATGATCGTCGATATGATCAGAAATGACATTGGTCGCATCGCAAAGACTGGCAGCGTTCGTGTAAACCCTCTCTTTCATATTGAGAAATATCCCACGCTATTGCAAATGACCTCTACTGTCTGGGGAAAGACCAACAAAACCGTATCAGAGCTTTTTTCTGCTCTTTTTCCGTGCGCGTCTATCACCGGCGCTCCAAAAATTAGCACGATCAAGATCATTACAGAATGCGAAAAAAGCCCCCGAAAAATATATACCGGAGCGATCGGGTTTATTGACCCCAAAAGAAATTGCCAATTCAATGTAGCCATACGAACCGCGATCATCAATAAATCGGAAAAGACCGTTGAATATGGAATTGGCGGAGGGATCGTCTGGGATTCAAATCTAAGATCTGAATATGAAGAGGCAATTCTTAAAGCGAATGTGATCACCCAAAAACAGCCATTTTTTTCTATTAAAGAAGCCATCCTGTGGGATCCAGAGACAGGTTTTTTTCTTCTCAAAGAACACCTACATCGAATGAAACGAACGGCGGATTATTTTGGTTTTCCACTCAATTCGAGAGATTTTGAGCGGCAGCTTCATGCAGATGCAATCTCACTCCGCCAACCGCACAAATTTAAGGTCGAATTGAATCAAACGGGTGAACTGTTTATCTTTCCAGAACCCATCGCCTTCACAGGTACTAAACAATTTGTTAACCTTAAACTTGCTTCTACCCAGGTCAATTCGAACAATCCTTTTCTTTACCACAAGACCACGCAATGGGCGCAAATTTTCCCAGAGCGTAGCGCAAACCCAGAGGAGGACTTCCTCTACACGAATGCAAAAGGGGAGGTAACCGAATCTTCTATCGCGAATTTAGTTGTGTTTGATGGCAGACATTACTTCACGCCACCGATTGAATGCGGACTATTAGGCGGTACTTTTCGAAATTATTTGGTCACCAACGGTATACTACGTGAAAAGCTGATCTTACTTGATGATTTACCCTCATACAAAAAACTATATTTGATCAACTCTGTTCGTGGTTGGAGACCCGCAAGGTTCATATGTTAGTGCAACTTTTATTCCATTAGCGCATCTGAATTAGTAAATAAACTAACAGGAGTAATTCAATGGAAATGATGATCGATTTTCCGGGCGGCGCCCGGGTAGATGCCCACTTTGGTTCTTTCACTGTAAAAACAGATCAACCCCCTTCAGCATCCTCGCCGACCCCCTTCGCGGTATTTTTATCCTCGATCGGTACCTGCGCTGGTATTTATGTACTAGGTTTTTGCCAACAACGCGGGCTTCCAACTGAAGGCATAAGGATCCTACAACGTATTCATCCAAATATGACCGGTATGATCGAAAAGATCGATCTCGAAATTCAGGTTCCACCCACCTTCCCTGAAAAATACTATGATTCGTTGATTCGCAGCGCGGAACTTTGCGCAGTAAAAAAACATTTAGAGAACCCTCCCAAATTTGAAGTAACCACAGCAGTAATAGCATAACCACTAATAATCCCGATCTTTCGATCGGGATTATCTTTTCCATTTCCGTTTTGGGCTTTTTGTCTTAAAATCAAATGGAATGACCATTTCTCCGAAAACCCCAGACGTAATTCGAAAAAACAACTTCAAGTTCGTTCTAATCGATGCCATTGGCGTGAGCATTTCGAATGTTGCCGCGCCATTTTTACCGGTATTTCTTACTAGGATGGGAGCAACCAACTTTCAAGTAGGTTTGCTTTCAACAATGCCGGGCATCACAGGCCTCTTATTAGCTATGTTTGTAGGCCGTTTTTTACAAAAACAAAAAAACATCATCCCTTGGTATGGGATTTCTCGGCTATTGGTCATTTCCAGTTATGCCGTAACCGGCCTAATAACCCTTTTTGCCCCCAACAAGTTCGTAATTTTGGGTACCTTAAGCATCTGGGCACTCGCAAGCATTCCTCAAATAGCTCTTTCCATCGCGTTCTCCGTAGTGATGAATGAAGTTGCCGGACCAGAAGGGCGTTACCAGCTTTTAAGCCGGCGCTGGGCGATATTTGGCATTACTTCAGTGATCTTTACATTCTTCATCACCCGGATCATAAATTTGATCGCATTCCCGATGAACTACGGCTTTATGTTTTTGGGTCTTTCGTTAGGAGGATTGCTCAGCTATACCTTTTCACGCAAGATCATTATTCCAAACCAAGATGTTCAAGCTGATGAGGTAAAACAGCCTATCAGGGAGCGGCTAAAACAAACCTACAACACGATCGCCAGCTCACCTTTATTTGTCACCTTTTCTCTTAAACGATTTGTTTACCTTTCTGCCATCGCCATGAGCGGGCCGATCCTACCGTTATATTTTGTTAATGTTGTGCGAGCTACGGATAAGCAGATCGGTACCATCAATATGATGATGACAATCGTGATGCTGCTAGGTTATGTACTTTGGCCAAAAATATCGGCAAAAAAAGGGGGAAGGTTCGTTCTGCTAATGACCACAGCGGGAATGATCTCCTATCCATTTCTTACCGCGCTCACTACAAGCGTAAATATGATCTATGGATTCGCGATTATTGCCGGCTTATTTCAATCAGGTTTGGATCTCGTCTTCTTCGATGAGCTAATGAAGACAGTCCCGTTGAAATATTCAGCGATCTTTGTTTCGGTTGCGCAAGGTATGCAATACTTATCGACCATGGTCGCCCCCCTAGCCGGTACATTTATCGCGGATCAATATAGCCTGTCCACCGCGTTATTGGTAAGCGCGATGATCAGGCTAATTGGGTTTCTTTTATTCGCGATTCCAAATCAGAGATCGCGGTTGTCACGATCCGATGTTTAGCGGTTCGTCTTCCCTAAACGTTCTCGTTCTTCCTCAACAACTTTTTCATCCAATTTTTTGATCAAAGGAATTGGTTCATTTAGCCTCTGACCTGGTTTCAAGGAACTAACTTTCCACTTGTTGATCCCTTCGTTTTCTCGTTTGTATCTTAGAACGGTATGTTCGCCCAAACCATCAGTTACTGTTTCAATATATTGTTCCGCGAAAAGAGGTTCACTAAACCCCATTGTCAGATTCAATTTTTCAGAAGTATAGGGGAGAATAGGCGCAAACAAGATCTTGAGGCTATCGATCGCTTTTAACGCCGTGAAAACAGTTTTTGCCGCCTCCTCCTTATCAACTTTTATGCTTTTCCAAGGAGCGTTTGCGTCGATATAGCGGTTTACTTCGGTCGCGAGTTTCATACATTCACTAAGAGCGGTTCTTAAATGCACATTGTCATATTCATTTTCAACGGTGACAAAGCCCTCATCGATAAGCCGAAGTAAGGATCTATCTACGTCTCGTAGTTGGCTTTCATCCACGGGGGGAACAGCTCCATCCCAATTCTTGTAGGCGAACGACAGCATTCGGTTCGCGAGATTTCCCCAAGTCGCCAGCAATTGGCCATTATTCAAGCTAACAAATTCAGCCCAATCCCAATCGCTATCTTTATTCTCTGGCATATTCACCGTTAAATAGAAACGAAGCGCATCTGGATCGTATCTCTCCAAAAAGTCCAACCCCCAAACACCCCAACGGCGAGAACCGCTGATCTTTTGACCTTCCATATTCATAAACTGATTAGCGGGAACATCGTAAGGTAGATTCAGTTTTACATTCTTTTCGTCTGAAAAAACTTCTGCGAATTTCTCATTTACGCCCATAAGCTGCGCTGGCCATAAAGAAGTATGGAAGAAAATATTATCTTTCCCAATAAAGTAATATTGTTTAGCGTTCTCTGAAACCCACCAATCTTTCCAGTCACCACCGCTGATGCTTGCCCACTCAATGGCGGCGGATAAGTAACCGATGACTGCCTCGAACCAAACATACAAACATTTATCTTCCCAACCTTCAACAGGGACTGGAATACCCCAATCAAGATCACGCGTAATAGGGCGAGGTTTTAAACCTTCCGCTTCGATCTTACCGAGCGATTCACCTAGCACAGTATCCCGCATATGCTCAGACCGATCCCGCAAAAACTTTTTTACCTGCGGCTCGAGTGCCGATAGGTCAATATAGAAATGTTCTGTATCTCGTAATTCTGGGGTAGAGCCATCGATCTTAGATTTTGGGGTGATCAACTTGGCAGCTTCCAAAACATTACCGCATTGGTCGCATTGGTCAGACCGTGCTTCAGCGTACCCGCAAAGATAACAAGTACCTTCAACAAAACGATCTGGTAAAAATTTACCAGCCGCGGGCGAATACCATTGGGGTTCTACTTTGGTAAATAAATAACCATTTTCCTTGAGAGCAAGAAAAATGCTTTGGGACACCTTGAAGTGATTGCTGGTATGGGTGGAAGTAAAGAGATCGTAGGTTATTCCAGCTTTGGAAAATAACTCCAAGAATCCTTTGTGGTACTTTTTATAAACACTTTCAACAGAAACGCCTTCTTTATCCGCGGCAATCGTCACCGGGGTGCCGTGAGAATCTGTACCGCTTACCATTAGCACTCTATTCCCCTTCATTCGGTGAAAGCGTGCCACGATATCACCCGGTAGATGTGAGCCGGTGATATTTCCTACATGAATTTCCGCGTTGGCATAAGGCCATGCGATTGCGATCAAAATATTTTCAGACATAACTACCTCTTTTTTTGCTGCCTATGCGAGTTGTTAAATAACAAACCGCCAATGGCATCTATTTTTGCCTAAGGGCGCTGATATGACAATAAATTTTACTATATTGAAGAAGTCTTTTTAGAGGAAATCTTTCAATTCCAACGATCTTTTGGGATTTCGTAGATGTCGCAACGCGATGGCTTCTATTTGACGAATTCGCTCCCGAGTAAGGCCAAATTTGACCCCCACTTCTTCCAAAGTGTATGCTTTCCCATCAAGTAAACCAAATCGCATTTTGATAATTTTCATTTCCCGCGGGGGCAATGTCGACAAGATCTCGCTAATTTTTTCTTTTAGCAAATTTTGGTAAACAGATTGAATTGGAGTTGGAGTAATTTCATCTTCGATGAACATACCGAGCTCTGATTCATCATCATCACCAAGCGGGCTATCAAGAGATAGCGGAAGCCATGAGACCTTCATACTCCACTGCAATTTTTTGATCGGAATATTTAGCTCGTTGGATAGCTCTTCGATCGTAGGTGTTCTACCAAGCCGCTGTTCAAGCTCATGATTCTTTTTGTAAATATTCCGGATGCGATCAGACATATGCACTGGCAGCCGGATGGTACGGGAATGATCGGCGATAGAACGAGTAATCGATTGACGGATCCACCAGGTAGCGTAGGTTGAAAAACGGAAACCCTTTTCGTGATCAAACTTGCCAACCGCTTTCATCAAACCAAGGTTTCCCTCTTGGATCAGATCGATCAACGCGACGCCATGATTGGAGTATTTTTTTGCGACACTAATTACTAAACGCGTATTTGCTTTTATTAGGTGTTCTCGGGCATTTTGCGCTTCGTGGATTTGTTTTTCATATTCCTTACGTATTTCAGTAGGCAAGTCTCTATCTAGCTGTAATCCTTTTTGGGCGGTTTCACCCAACTTGATTTTTACCGCAATTTCTATCTCTTCCTTGTGAGATAACAACGGAACCTTCGACATTTCCTTGAAATACAATGTCAAAGAATCTTCAGAAAAATGTTTTTCGTCATCATCGATCACAGAAGTTGGCATTTCGATTTCTTCTGGGAAGGCATTTGCCCGATTTTCTTCTTCCTCAGAATCCAGATCATAAACTTCTACGCCTTTTTGTCGTAAGGCATGCATAATCACAGAGCGTTTTTCAACATCGAAGTCGGAAGCGATCTCCATTACATCGTCAGTTGTCAAATACCCCTGAATACCGGCACGTTCTAATAGCAAATTTAAGATCTCAGTACTTTGTGACCTTTTTGTTGATTGCACTACGAACCTCCTAACCGTGACGTATTCATTTTTCTTATATAATTTAGTTGAGCAGATCTTTTAGTTTTGAGAAGGCGTTCGTTTTGACCTGAACATGACCACAGTCTTGTAGATTCAGGTTTTGGCCACATTCGAGACACAAACCTTTACAATCTTCGAAACAGATCGGCCTGATCGGAAATTCCAGAATGGCATATTCCCTAAACAAAGTTTTAAAATCTATCTGAGAATCTTCGGGCACAAGCAAGCCAGAATCGGACATATTTTCTTCTTTGAAAGAAAATAATTCGGTAAAATCCCAAACGATCTCTTTATCAAATACAATCAAACATCGACCGCACTCAAATTTTGATTTTCCGCTAAAAGTAGCAGACACGATCAGCCCTTGGGGGGTTCTGCCAACATTTATATTCCCCGATACATCCACTAGTTCGAGATCCTCATCGATATAGGATGGAAACTCGAAGGGAAAATCGCGATGATAGCCAACTGTTGAATTGACGATAAACCCGACATTAATGCGCAAGCGATTTTTTAAAGTTTCCACAAAATTCTCTTCATATCTTAAATGAATAATAATCAAGAATTTTAACATGTGCTGCCGCACAAGTCAAATAAGGCATCTTAAAATATTAATATTTTAAGTCTTGTATTTGGTAATAATACCCTACGAATGGAAGGTATATATCTCGCAAGGAATATAATGGCATATTAGGCAAAGAATTTGTAAAGAAGATCGATTTTTCTTTTGAAATCATAAAATTCGTGATGTGTTTCCCGATCAAGCTTGCTATTGCCACGCCGTGTCCAGCAAATCCAGCCGTAAAAACCGCCCCGTCAATTTCGGCAAACGCAGGAACTTTACTTTGCGTCACATCCAAGGTTCCGCCCCAAGCATAATCAATTCTGGTCGTTGTTAACTGCGGAAAAACGAATTGTAAACCTCGTCGCAACACCTCAACACTTTCAGAAACGGATCTTTCAGGGTCTTTTCCAAAAGCCGCCCGTCCTCCAAATAACAAACGATTATCTGAATTGATGCGGTAATAACTGAGAAAATTTTTGGTGTCGAAGACCATTCTCAATTTTGGAATTAATGTTTGAACTAACTTCTCCGAAAGCGCTTCGGTGCATAAAATATACGACCCGATCTTAGCCATTTTTCGCTCTAGTTTCGGGAATTTCTTGCTAGTGTAAGCGCTGGTAGCGTGTACGATTTTTTCGGCCATCACAGTACGCCCGCCGGCATTTATCAAAAATTTTCCACCAGAGCGTTTGATCTCCTCAACTTTTATCCCTTCTAGGATGATCGCCCCTGCGGTTTTGGCGGCATTGGCGAGGCCAATAACATACAAATACGGATTGATAGCCCCGCTCGCGGTATCCAACATCCCACCGAAATATGCCTCTGAGTTGAGCTCAGTTGCGAGATCTCTTTTAGGAATAATTGAAACTTTGTGGCCAAAATCTTTTTCCATAATTTCAGCAACAACGACCAAACGCTCGAAATGGCTTTGTTTTGAGGCAGCTTCGATATGCCCCGACCGATAAAAACCACAATCAATCCTTTCAAGCCCTATAATGGTCTCAACAAGATCGATCGATTCAATGGATGCAGAAAAAAATGCTTGGGCGGTTTCTAGCCCATATTTGTGAGTTAGAGCGCTAACATCTTCTTTCAGGCCAGTGAGTACCATTCCGCCATTTCTACCGGAAGCGCCCCATCCGATAAACTCCTGCTCAAGTAATAGTACTGAAACACCATGTTTCGCGAGATGGTAAGCGGTGGAAACGCCATTAATTCCGCCGCCAATAACCAAAACATCCACTTCGGTGGGAATTTCTCCCGAAGTGGATGATATACGTTTGTTTGCCAACCAATAATTCTGGTATTGGATCATACTTAGAAAGATCGATCTACTACATAGTTTGCCAAGTTGGTTAATAATTTATGTTCTGCCGTGGCTTCATATCCCTTTATTGCTTCCAATGCTTTTTCAACATGCTCTTTGGCTTCATCGATAGAATAGCGGATCGCGTTGCTCTCTTGTATAGTTTGTACCAAAAGTTCCATTTTTTCACGATTTCCCCATCCGCCATCCATGAGCGTTTTAACTTCGAGGTTATCGGGGTGGCTTTCAGCGTAATAGATCGCCGGTAAAGTAACCAAGCCATTCAATAGATCAGAACCGATCGGTTTCCCGACTTTAAGCTGCTCGCCATTGAAATCGAGAATGTCATCCATTATCTGAAAAGCCATCCCTAACTCAAAGCCGAAATTCTTGAAGGAAGCGCGAACGGTTTCATCTTCTGTACCGATCATAGAAGCGCCTAAAGAACTGAGTTCAAATAAGGACGCCGTCTTTGCGTAGATACGCCCATAATAATTTTTGCGGTCAATCAACCCTTTTGAAGTGAACATCTGCGTGATCTCACCATTTACGATGGTCGTTAGAGTTTCAGCGAAAAATTTCATCAAAGGTAAGTGATCAATATCCGCGGCTAACTTGGCGGCCCTTCCAAATAGAAAATCACCGGTAAGAACGGTAGCAGCCGGTGACCAACGGGCATTGAGTGTGGGGATTCCTCTACGCAACAAGGAACCATCGATCAGGTCATCATGAACCAACGTCGCGGTATGCAGCATTTCAATTGCGGCGCCTAAAGTTACCAGCTTTTCTTTGTTACCAGAAAACAAACCGCCTACCAGAAAAACGATGGTAGGTCTGATTCGTTTACCGCCAGCGGAGAGCAGATGTTCTAAGGCGGCTCGTAGGTCAGGGTGATGGTCGTACCCAGCCTGCAAACGCATTAGGTCCTCAACAGCTTTAATATCTTCGCTAACGTAATTAAAAAATGTAGTGTTCAAAAATCTACCTCCCACGAAAATAACCGTTGCGCATTTTGGTATGTAACGCTGGCAATCATTTCCGGGTTTTTATCGAATATTTCAGAAATTTTTTCCACAATAAATTTAACGTTGGTCGGTTCGTTCCGTTTTCCCCGGTTTGGCACTGGAGAAAGAAAGGGGGAATCGGTTTCGATCAATAATTTTTCCAACGGTATTGATTTTACCACTTCCCGTTTAAAATCCGAATTTTTATAAGTTACCGGGCCGCTTACACCAACAAAAAAATTGAGATCCAAAATCTTTTGCAGGGTCTTTTTGTCACCGCTAAAGGAATGAAAAACACCTGGCCTGTTCACCAAGGGAGACCCAGTTTTTCTTTGAACTTCTACCCAATCGGCAACCATCGAAACCAATGTATCAGCACAGCTCCCGCAAGTAGCATCCCCATCTTCACGCATATGCAAAATCAGTGGCAGCTGCCATTTGGTGGCAAGTTCCAGCTGCTTGAGCAGGGCTGATTCTTGAATATTGTGCGGGGTGTCGTTCCAGTAACGATCTAAACCGATTTCGCCGATCGCTACGATCTTATGCCGATCCAGTTGATCTTGTTCGATCAATTGATCTAACTGTTGGTACGAAAGCTCATCCCAACGGTTGGAATCGTTGGGATGCACGCCGACCGCGCATAATAGTTCATTCCTGTTTTGTACAAAGCCGGCAATACTCTTGCTGCTCTCAACATCAATAGCAGGAATCACCATTTTTTCAACACCAACCTCGATCGCCCGCTGTATTACCTCTTCTCGATCATCATCAAAATGAGATAGGTTGAGGTGGCAGTGAGTATCTGTTAGACATAATTTGGTCAATTTATCCTAATCCCGCAATTTTCAAACCATCTGCTAAAATCGCTTTTACTTTGTCGCCATGTCGGGTTTCACAGTAAACACGCAAGATCGGTTCGGTTCCACTAAATCGGATCAACAACCAACCACCATCTTCAAGCTTGAACTGGAAACCATCAACTGTGATTAGCTCTTTTACCTTCAAGCCACCAATGGTTGATGGCTTGGCGTTCAAGATCAGTTGCTCTTTATCCGCCCGGTTTCCTTTGAATGCACTATCGATTCGGTCGTAGAAAAATTCGCCGCCGACCTTTTCAAACAACATTTTGAGCAATTCCGTTGGTTTTTTGCCTGTTTTGACCATAAAATCGAGAAAATAAAGGCCAGCCAAAATTCCATCGCGTTCGGGAACATTTCCTCGGAAGGCGTACCCACCGCTCTCTTCTCCGCCGATCAAGGCATCGGTTTCTGTCATTTTTGGCGCGACATATTTAAATCCTACGCCGGTTTCATGAACAGGGACATTGTATTGCTCACCAAGAATATTCAACATTCCGGTGGTCGATAAGGTCTTTACAATGTCTCCGCGGAGCCCGCGGACCTCGAGCAGGTAATAAGCCAGAAGTCCATAAACCCGTAGCTGGTTAACAAATTTGCCATTCTCATCGCCAACACCTAAGCGGTCGGCATCTCCATCGGTGATCAATAAAACGTCTGCATGATTATCAAGCGTGGCTTGCAATCCTTTATCGATGTTTGGCTGGATAGGCTCAGGGCGATTCATTTCTGGGAAGGACGGATTTCGCTCATTGTGTATCTCAACAACCTTGGTTGTCCCCCCCGCAAGTAGTCGCGGAAACCACCCAGCGCCATTGCCCCACATGGTATCCACCATCACGGTCAGACCAGCGTTTTTGATCGGTTCGATATCAATGAGTTTCTTGATATGGGCAATGTAATCGGGCGCAGGGTCAAACATGACGATCGTGCCATCCGCGATCCCATCCTTATACGAGACGCGCTTAGCGTCCTTCACATCATCAGGTATGCCGGCTTCTATCTGATCTAAACCTTCGGGCGGAATTGCCCCCCCGGTGGCGTTTCGTACCTTGAATCCGTTGTCGGAAGGCGGATTATGGCTGGCGGTGATATTAATCGCGCCGCAGGCTTTATTATGAACAGCGGAAAAAGCGATCACCGGGGTGGGGGTAGCCCCATCAGTGAGATAAACTTTCAACCCATTCCCGGCAAGTACTTCCGCGGCGGTTTTGGCAAAATTTTCTGAGGCAAATCGTTTATCGTGCCCAACAACTACCCAAGCTCCGGCGTTTCCCTGTGAGATCATATATTCAGCGAAACCTTGTGTTGCCCGGCGTACGTTATCAAACGTGTAATCTTCGGCAATTACGCCTCTCCATCCGTCTGTTCCAAACTTGATCTTTTCTGACATAATTTTCACCTCAATTTTTTAATAGTTTAGCTTCAAAGCCGTCAATATCACTCAAGTAATCCATCAAAGCAGGCTTTTGAATAGTAGGATTCGTGTACATTTCAGCGCAAGGGTGATCGATCATTTCAATGATAGTATCAGCAACTTCCTCCGCAGTTTGAACATTTTGCGCGATCCCTAACGGACCGGTTGAATATAAAGCATTTTCGGCAAATTCGGTATCAATTGGGCCAGGAATAACAAGCGATACATGGATATCTGGAAACTCGCGGTGTAGATCCATCCGTAAGTTGGCAGTCAGGGTATTCATCGCGCTCTTTGCGGCACTATATGCAGAACGACTGGTAGCCATCGGCAGACGAGCCAAACCAGTCGAGATATTGATAATATGCCCCTGTTTTCGTTCCATAAAGTGGGGAACAATGGCTTGCATTCCAAAAAGAACCGATTTTAGGTTGGCAGTCATCATTTCATCGACATCTTTCTCGGTCAGTTCCATTACCGATTTCGATATCCCTCGGCCAGCGTTGTTGATCCAAACATCCACATGATCAAAGGTCCTAATGGCTTCTTCCCGCAAACGCTCAACATCTTGTTTCCGAGTCATATCCGTTGTCAATGAAAATGAATCTCGCCCACATTCACGGGTAACTTGCCTCAACTCCTGATAACGCCGTGCGGCAAGCATAAGATAATCACCACGAGCGGCGAGTTTTTTTGCAACTGTTTTTCCAATTCCGGCGCTAGCGCCAGTAATAACGATCACCTTACTCATATTTTTAATTGTCCGATCAACTTTTTGGAATAACACACTTTTCAAAGACAGTTTTAATGCCTCCATTACTTACTTGGTTCTGCTGCTCAAATTTCAAACCAGAATGTCCACTTAATTTTATATCATTCGTTACCAAAGCGAGCGTCCAACCAGGGGTTTCGGCTTTCAACACTTTTCCGAGTTGGGCGTACAAATTTCTCAGGTCGTTCCCCTCTTGAAGTCTGTGGCCGTATGGGGGGTTCGTAACAATCCAACCATGACGATTTTTGTTGGTTAAATACGATAATGCCTGACACTCAAAAGTGACTCGGTCGGCAACCCCAGCACGTTGGGCGTTTGATTGGGCGATCTCAATAGCGCCAGCGTCTCGATCATACCCAAAAACCTCGATCTTTTTTTCAAAATCGATCTTTACGCCATCTTTTATGCTTTTCCAGGTTTTGTAATCAAAATCGAGCCAATCGGTGAAGGCAAAACCGCGATGGTATCCCGCCGGAATATTGAAGGCCATTTGGCTAGCCTCGAGCGGGATCGTTCCTGAACCACAAAATGGATCGATCAACGGGGATACTAGATCCCAACCTGAAACCATTACCAAGGCGGCTGCCAAAGTTTCACGGATCGGAGAGCGTGTTACCTCTTGTCGATATCCGCGCTTATAGAGGATCTGCCCCGAAGAATCGATGCTGGCTGTTAGTTTGTCATGATCTATTCGCAAGTTGATCAATTGCTTAATGGATTTCTCCAACTTTGTTGGCTTACACTTCGCGTTTAACTTTTGGTCCAAAGCTTGAGCTGCAAATTTTGTGATCACGCCGGTATGCATTAATTTCGAATGAGAACAAGATACTTGGAATTCAAAATCAAATCGCAGATCAAAATGTTTTTCCCAAGGAAGGTTGTAAATTCTCTCTGTCAATTCCTGAAAACTTCTGGCATAGAAAGGCTGGCCAATTCGCGAAAGAACTCGGTTAGCTGTTCTCAGAAAATAATTTGCTTTATACATGTCACTGGCGTCACCTTTAAAGGTCAAACCGCCATATTCAGTCGTAGCGTTAATTCCTAAAGCGGCCAGTTCTTGCTTGGTAACTTCTTCGATCCCGGGTGTGGTAATTACAAAATATTCATTCATATGCCAATATTATAGTTTAGTAGGAAAGGTATAATCAAACTCGAGGATTTATGAGCGAAAAAACATATTTTGATTTTGCGGCCACCACCCCCGTTGATGAACGAGTGGTTGAGGCGATGCTTCCCTACTTCAACGAAAAGTTTGGCAACCCTTCTTCTGTCCACCTTTATGGGCAAAGGGCGGAGTATGCTGTAGAAACCGCGCGAGAGATTGTGGCGGATTATATCAACGCGGAACCTGAGGAAATTATATTTACTTCTTGCGGTTCCGAATCCAACAACCTCGCTTTGCGTGGAGTGGCCCTTGCCCGTCGGCATCATGCCAACGGAACAAATACCATTATCACAAGCAAAGTGGAACACCACGCGGTGAGTAAAACCGCCGAACAGCTTCGTCAATATTTTGGCTTTGGCATCGATTGGTTGCCCGTTGATGATTATGGCGTAGTCAACCCTCGCAACCTTAAAAGTAAAATGAATTCGTCCGTCGCCTTGGTTTCTTTGATGTATGCCAACAATGAGATCGGCTCTATCAATGATATACAAACGATGGCTGAACTCTGCGCAAAAAATAATATTCCATTTCATACCGACGCAGTTCAAGCCGCCGGCTATCTCCTGTTAGATGTGAAGAAAACACCCGTCGATCTGGTTTCTTTAGGCGCACACAAACTTTACGGGCCAAAAGGTGTAGGAGCTCTTTTTGTTCGAAATGGAACAAAGATCCTCCCAACCATTACAGGCGGAGGCCAAGAGAACGGTCTTCGTGCCGGCACACACAATGTTGCATACATCGTTGGTTTCGCCAAGGCAATCGAACTTTTAAAGTCGGAACGACAATCACGAATCGAACACGTAGAACCCTTACGCAACCACATCATCGAAGGCGTATTAGAGAAAATTTCCGGATCAAAACTTACTGGTCACCCAGAGAATCGATTGCCGCAACATGCCAGTTTCGTTTTTAAGAATGTTGACGGAAACTTACTGCTTTCCATGCTTGATGAAAAAGGCTTTGCTTGTTCTTCCGGGTCTGCCTGCAAAACCGGCAATCCTGAACCGAGTGAAGTGTTAACAGAAATCGGCTTGGAACGTGAATGGTCATTAGGCTCGCTTCGAATTACCCTTGGTACAACCACCACCAAAGATCAGGTTGATCATTTTTTGGCGATCCTGCCCAATATCATCGACCTAAATCGTTCCCTAAACGCCAAAAGGTAGCGCAATGACTAAGGTTGTTGTCGCAATGTCTGGCGGGGTTGATAGTTCTGTTGCAGCCCACTTATTAAAAGAACAAGGCTACGAGGTAACCGGTCTTATGCTTCGGCTTTGGAGTGAACCCGGTAAGGAAAACTCCAATCGTTGTTGTACTCCCGATTCGGTAGCGCAGGCAAAGAAAGTCGCTTCAATTTTGAATATCCCCTTTTATGTGATCGATGCCAAGGATATCTTTTATGAAAAGGTGGTCAGGTACTTCATCGAAGGTTACGCCGATGGCGTCACTCCAAACCCTTGTTTAGCGTGTAATCGCCATATTCGCTTTGATCTCTTGTTCAATCACGCAATGGCACTCGGCGCTGATTTTATGTCGACGGGTCATTATGTCCGAAAATTTGTGCGCGATGACGGAATGCATTTGCTTAGAAGAGCGATCGATGAGGGCAAAGACCAAAGTTATGTGCTGCATGTGATCAAACAGGATATTTTGCGAAGAGTCCTTTTCCCAGTAGGCGAACATCCGAAATCAAAAATTCGGGAAATTGCCGGAGAGATCGGTTTACCTGTTGCAAAGAGACCTGATAGCCAAGATCTGTGCTTTTTGGCTGGCGAAGATTATCGCACCTTCTTGCAACGCTACGAACAAAGATCCAACCTCCCCGGCAATATTATTTCCATAAAGAGTCAAGTGCTTGGCACTCATACTGGTCTTCACAATTACACCATTGGCCAACGGAAAGGGTTAGGCATCACCACTACGGATCCTTACTTCGTTGTAAAAAAAGACTACCAAACAAACTCACTGATCGTTGGTGATTCTCGGTCCCTCGGAACCGATCGTTTGATCGCGAAAGAGTTTGAATGGTCGTGTGGAAGTCCACCATCCACTAATTTCGATGCTCTGGTAAAAACCCGATACACATCAAAACCCGCCGCCGCGAGAATTAAAATTAACATTGAAAACCCCAGCGAGGTGATGATCCAGTTTTATGATTCTCAAAGAGATATCACGCCCGGTCAGGCGGCGGTGATCTATGATTCGGATGTTTTGTTAGGCGGTGGAATCATCCTTTCCACCGATCGATCCGAATTACCATAATTAAAATAAAGAGAGAAAAATATGAACATCAAGATCGAATCATTATTAGCGGCAAGATTATTCCTTTTTCCACAATTGGTTGGGGATCAGATCTTTTTTATCAGCAACATAAGCGGGAAACTAAGCCTTTATAAAATGAACTATGGCGGCTCCGTTCCTGAGCCTTTGCTCCCGCCTAATATTTCATTACAAAATCCTGATCTGATCGGTGGTTTAGCGTTTCGAGTTTTTCCTGAAATTGATCAGATCTTGGTCATGATCGATCAGGATGGTGATGAGGTTTACCAACCATATATTATTCCTCTCGATGGCGGGTTCCCGGAAGTGGCATTCAATAACGCCTTTTCTGGTTATCGAACGCATTTAACAATGGTCGACGACGACCGAGCGATCGTTTATTTCTCGGCCGAAAAATTGGATGAACCGATCTCCGAAGCATATTTTGGAAACCTTGCCACAACAGAAGTAAGAAAGATCGCTTCATCAAAATGGGGCAGCTATCCCATCGCGCACAATAAGGATCATTCTCAGGTGATCATTATGGACAGTTATACCGTTGGCGATAACCTTCTTACCCTGTTCGATAATGATGAACAAACGGCTATGTTCGGAAAAGCACTCGAGGAAAGGGCAGAGAAGGAGAGCGTCCCGCTTAATGGCATAGTGAGTGCCTGTTTTACCCCAAATGAAACAGCGCTTTTAGTAACGACCACCATTTTTGATGATCATTTTTCGGTTGGCCTGATCTCCTTGAGCGAACCCGGTGAGATGACTGAGGTGAACATCATCGGAACCACCCATTCTGGAAACGGAGAATTGGAAGGGTTGGAGAGGTTGATTGATGACCATTATTTGTTGAAATACAACATCGATGGCGTTTCAATTTGTTATGAAGCCAAATACGTCGCGTCTTCCAAAACTCTAAAAATAAAGCATGTGATCGTCGGTGATTACCCCCTCGATAATGGTGTTCTCGAACATATAGATTACAACAAAGAAATGAATATCTTTACCCTCACCTTTTCAAATGCCATCTCTCCCACCCAAATATATAGCATAGAAAAAAAGAAACGAGACTTCGTTGTTCTACACACCTCCGAGAAGGTTTTGGGCTTGGCCGAACACTTCCTAACCAAAGGCGAAGATGCCTCATTCACTTCCTTTGATGGAACCAGGGTTTCCGCCCGTTTGTACTTACCCTCGCCCGCCCTGCATTTTGAAGGTCCCAGACCGCTGGTCCATTACATTCATGGCGGGCCACAAAGCCAGGAACGCCCTAATTTTGCCTGGTTTTCTATGCCGCTCATCCAATTCCTTACTCTCAACGGGTTTGCGGTTTTTGTGCCAAATGTACGCGGTTCAACGGGCTATGGGCTTAATTACACCAAGCAAGTAGACCAAGATTGGGGCGGGGAAGATCGCAAAGATCACGTTTTCGCGATGGAGGAGGTTCTCTCAAAAGACGCACGAATCGATACCAAACGCGCCGGGGTAATGGGCCGGTCGTACGGTGGTTATATGACCCTTATCCAAGCAGGAATGCACAGCGAGCTATGGAAAGGCGCGGTAGATATGTTCGGCCCATACGACCTTCTCACTTTCTCTGATCGCATCCCCGAAACGTGGAAACCCTATTTCAAAGTAGCCTTGGGCGACCCAAGCACCAAGGATGGTGTAAAATTCCTCACCGAACGATCACCCAAGAAGTATTTACAAAACCTTGCCTGCCCAATGTTGGTCATTCAAGGCCGAAATGACCCACGAGTGGTCGCTTCAGAATCTGAGGATTTGGTCAAGAATCTTTCCGCCATCGGAAAAGATATCGCGATCCATGTGTTTGAAGATGAGGGACACGACGTTCTTAAATACAACAACCGAGTAGATTGTTACTCAATGATCACAGAATTTTTCAGAAAAAATTTAGTATAGATCGGACGAAATTATCATGCCTTGGAATTTAACCACGCCGAAAGCCAATGTAGGCGACATCGTGCAACTCGTTGGCTTAAGACACAAACATTTCATTTTTGTTCTAGCTGAAGGCGGCGAATTACACACTCACCGTGGGCTGGTTAAGCATGATGATCTGATCGATCTCCCTTGGGGCACTCAGATCTTTAGCCACATGGGAAGTCCCTTTTTCTTGTTACAGCCTATGCTCGGCGATATCTTGACGAATCTTCCCCGAAATACGCAGATATTGTATCCAAAAGAGATCGGCTTTCTTTTGGTGAACATGGGCATTGGGCCAGGACAACGTGTGCTTGAAGCCGGCACAGGTTCCGGATCCATGACCATCGCGTTAGCTCACTCCGTCGGTAAAACCGGTAAGGTCTACTCCTACGAACGCCGGCCAGAATTCCAAAATTTGGCTCGAAAAAACATTACACGCTTAGGCTTGGAGGACCAAGTTGAGTTTAGGCTTGGAGATATCGAGGAAGGTTTCGAGGAACGCGATGTTGACGCCATTTTCTTGGATGTGCCAAATCCGTATGATTACATTGAACAGGTTCGAGAAACCCTTAAGCCCGGCGGTTTCTTTGGGGCTTTAGTGCCAACAGTAAACCAAGCCGGTCATCTCATTCAATCCTTGCAGCGCAACCGCTTTGCCTTCATTGAAATGTGCGAAGTATTGCTTCGTTTTTATAAAACTGAACCGAACCGCCTACGCCCAACAGATAGAATGGTTGCCCATACCGGTTTCCTCCTTTTTGGCCGCAAGATCGAGGTCATTGATGATCCACGCTCGATCGATCTACTCAAGGAGATCGGTATGATCAGTAAATTAAGTGACAGAACCAGCGAAATCCACGAGAAGGATCCCGAACAAGAACCTATTGAATGATAGATCGCCTAACTGAAGAAACCATTGCGCAACGAATTAGAACAAATCGCGTCCAGGTGGTGGATGATAATCTTTTCCCCCACCTGAGAGGTTTGCAGCCTAAAAAAGCCAGTGTACTTATCCCATTAACCAGGATAGAGGACGAATGGTTTGTTTTATTCACTACTCGAACCGATAAAGTGGAAACGCACAAAGGACAGGTATCTTTTCCTGGGGGTGGGTGGGAAGTAGGCGATGCCGATCCGATTCAAACCGCTCTACGAGAGGTGGAAGAGGAAATCGGCCTAAAACCCAGTGATGTATCAGTGTTAGGATTCTTATCTGAACGGCGAACCGTTTCCAATTACATTGTTACTCCTGTTGTCGGTGTTTTTCCAACCCCTTATTTTTTTGTTGAAAGCAGCCATGAAGTAAAAAGAATATTTTTTGTTCCCCTCAAGTGGCTGGCAAACCCAAACCACTGGTGCTCTTATACGTATGATGAAACGAACAACATCGTAATAAAATATCAAGAGTTTGAAGGCGAGATCATTTGGGGGATCACCGCGAAAATGATGGTAGATCTCATCCGAACACTAAACGTTGCTAATCTTGAATAATACTAAATTAGCTCGCTAAAAACTCAGCGAGCATCCTGATCAATTTTTCCATGATGCTCGTTGTTCTAATGTAATAACGCTCCATATTTTCATATACCTCTCCACCACTTTCACCTACAAGATCGCTAACACCTCGTAAGATCAAAAGCCGCTGCTCCATCCGCCCCGCAACCCAGGCGATCGCCCCACTCTCCCAATCCCCAACGCGTGCATCAAAGTGTTCGATCAGTTGGGGAATTTCCGCGCTGAGTATATCTCGGTCGGCGGATACGATCTTGTCTCGAACCGCTTCGGCAAAAGCATTTTTTGGCAACCAAGTAAGATCGATCGAAGATGAGTAAAAATCGATGGCTTCTTGGGGATCCGACATTTGCTCAAGGATGTCGTAAATGATGGTTTCACGAACGAGGATAACTTCCCCCACCTCAGCCCGCCCCAAAAAACCACCACAAGTACCAAGGTTGATTAGCAATGATGGATGATAATGATCGATCACATATTGCGTAGTTGCCGCGGCTGTTACCTTCCCCCAACCGCTTTGAAAAAACAGTACACTTGTATTGGCTAACCGCGTAAAAAACATTTCTCCAAAAGGAGACTTAGTAACCTCGGCGGTTGGATAAAAACATCGACCGCATTTCCATTCGGTATCTGAAGAAATTAAAATGACGATCGTCTCTGAATGATCCATTTAACCTTAACCCTTTGATGATAACCTTTCGCTCACCATCCCAAGCGCGGCCTGGGCGGCGGAGAATTTGTTTTCAATCCGATCTCCGCTAAACAAATGCTTTTTGGCGGCACTTCCATCACTATCCGTAACACAGATCCAAACTGTCCCCACCGGTTTTTCTTCGGTTCCACCACCTGGGCCCATAATTCCGCTAATGCTTACAGCCATATCCGCATGGAATAATCCCCGCACACCCAGCGCCATCTCGATCACGGTTTCCTCACTAACTGCCCCATGCGATTCAATCGTCAATTCAGAAACACCTAAAATTTCCTGCTTCGCGTTGTTCGAGTAAGAAACTACTCCCCCCACAAAATAGGCGGACGAGCCGGCAACATCCGAGATCTGGCTCGCGATCAAACCGCCAGTGCAAGACTCAGCCGTACAAATGGTCTGTCCAGTAAGAATCAACTGCTTACCTACTTTTTCCGCAATAGTTCCGGTAATAATTTCCAAATTATCTCCTGCAACAATGGCTACGCGCACTTTGTACTTTTTCCTTGTCGTCAATTTTATGAAAACGAGGGTAAAATTTCCGTAGTATGAATATCTCCGACCACATCCAAGGTATCCTTAAAACCTTACCTGCAAAACCCGGCTGCTACATTATGAAAAATGCCGACGGTAAAATTATATACGTTGGTAAGGCCATTTCGCTCAAGAATCGTGTTCGGAGTTACTTCCATAATGATAATTCACATGATAACAAGACCCGCAGATTGGTTTTTGATATCGTAGATCTCGAGTGGATCGTTGTTGGCTCCGAGTTAGAGGCCCTCATTCTCGAGATGAATCTGATCAAGCGCCACCGCCCTAAATATAACGTTCGGCTAAAAGACGATAAGCGCTATCCATACATAAAGGTAAATCTACAGCAGCCTTACCCAAAAGTAAACGTAACCCGCTTGATGGAAAAAGATGGCGCTCGTTATTTTGGCCCATACACTTCCGCTTGGGCAGTCTACCAAACCCTTGATACCCTCCGTAAGATTTTCCCTTACCTCACCTGCGACCGCGAAATTACCGGACTCGATAAACGCGCTTGTCTTTATTACGATATCAAGCTATGCACCGCCCCCTGCACCGGCGCAATCGACCAAGTCGGGTACCGTCAAATGATTGAGGACCTCATGGATTTTCTTTCCGGTCACAGCGATCCGATCATTTCGCGAATGCTCCTCGAGATGGAATCTGCTTCCTCAGAATTGCTCTTTGAAAAAGCAGCCGCCATCCGCGACCGCATCCGTACCGCCAGATCCATTGTTGAGAAACAGAAAGTGGTTTTCCCCTCCGATTATCTCGATTCAGATGTATTGGCCATAGCCCGCAACGATGGCGAAGCCTGTGTCCAGATCTTCTTCATCCGCAGCGGTAAAATGATCGGCAGGGAGTACTTTATTCTAGAAGGCACCGAAGAATCCAGCGATTCTGAGGTTCTTACACAGTTTGTACAACAATTCTATTCCGAAGCCGCTTCCATTCCAGACCAAATGCTCTTACCCGAGCAGATTGAAGAAGCCCAGATCGTTTCGCAATGGTTACGTTCCAAACGCAGCGGCAAGAAGGTAGAGCTGTTGGTGCCGCGTGAAGGGCAGCCACAGGAATTGGTGCAGATGGCGACCGAAAATGCCACCGAAACCCTTCAAGCGCTGCGAGCCCAATGGCAGGCAGATACACACAAGCAGCAAGCCGCCCTAACCGAGCTGCAAGAGGCTTTAGGCTTGCAAACGCCTTTGAACCGCATAGAATGCTACGATGTATCACACACCCAAGGTATTGCCACGGTAGGGGCCATGATCGTTTTTGAGAACGGCGTACCCTCCAAAAAAATGTATCGCAAATTTAATATCGATAGCACTTCCATAGGGAATCCAGATGATTTTGCCAGTATGGAAGAAATGCTTACCCGCAGGTTTAAACGGTGGCAAGCTTCTAGAGAAACCAAAGAGATCCCGCCATCCGGTAAAAAAGATGAATCCTTCCCATTTCTACCGGATCTGATCATCATCGATGGCGGTAAAGGTCAGCTCGGCCGAGTGGTTAAAGTTCTGAAAGAATTCAATTTATTCGAAACCGTCCACGTTGTAGGTCTGGCGAAAAGAGAGGAAGAGATCTTTTTCCCCGACCTAGATCAGCCCCTATTGTTACCGAAACACTCCAACGGGTTTTACCTGTTGCAGCGCATCCGTGATGAAGCTCACCGTTTTGGCATCACAGCTCACCGAAATCGCCGCGGCAAGATCGGCCTTGCCTCACGGCTTGATTCCATTCCCGGCATTGGCCCAACCCGCCGAAAAAAGCTGCTTATTCATTTTGGTTCCATCGAAAAGATCCAAAACGCTACGATTGAGGAGCTGGTAGCGGTACCCGGGATAACAAAAAGCGCTGCCGAAAGCATCAAAGCGCATTTGGATTGATTCTTGGGTATAATTGGGAGTCGTTCAAATAAACTATAGGTGTATAAAATGGCAAAAAAAATAAACCAAACAAAAAATAATAGCGAATTCCACCAGCAGCAACGCAGAAACCAGATCATCTTTGGTTTTGTAGCGGTTATTCTCATTCTTTCAATGTCCCTCTCTCTTATCAGCCAGTTTTAGCTAGGTTAGCGAGTTCCCCCTAACCTACAACTATCAAACTGGAGACCTATGTTAAAAATCATACATGAATTAGAAGAGCATTACCAAGAGTTAGAACAACAATTAATGGATGTTGGAAATGATTACCAAAAATCCAATGATATTAATAAAGAGCGAACCGAATTAGAACCAATCGTTTCAAAAGGTCGAGAATTTCGCTCCGCGTCTGAACAAATAGACCAACTTAGATCGATGATCTCCTCAGAAAAAGATGCGGAACTCATCGATATGGCGAAAGCCGAGATCATTGATCTGGAAGAAAAATTACCCAAGATCGAAAAAGAGTTAAAAGGCTTGCTCGTTCCCAAAGACCCACGTGACGATAAAAACGT